>CALHTA010000283.1 GCA_938038645.1 uncultured Thiotrichaceae bacterium | reverse complement strand
AGTGACCGTATGATGATCGGAAATACGGCATCACCGCTAGCAGTAACGCATGGAAACCCACCACAAATTTATGACATGCAGAAGGCCATGTATGACACGCATACCGATCGTCGATCGTTGTTTCAAGCCATGCACGGTGTTCCAAATAATTCTTCGACGGGTTATATCAGTTTTGATGCTAGTAAAACCTATACCTCTAATAACCCATTTGAGCGGTTGTTTAGTACGACGAGTAAAAAATCAACTCAAGTTTTTGACCTACTTAAAGATTCTTGGGACAGCCACACGGTTGATTATGCGAAAAAGGATAGCTATGGGAACGAGTTATTCTCTGTGCCAAGCCCCACAGAGTTAGGCCTTGATGATGGCATAAGGGGGGATTTTATTGCTCAGTTGGAAGCCGTCGCAAAAATGGTCGATATGGGGGTACGAGATAGCTTTTCATCGGGCGGTTACAATCGTCAAATCTTTATGGTTAGCTTAGGAACCTTCGATACCCACAGCGATCAGGCTTTAAAGCATCCCCTTTTACTCCGTGAGTTGAGCTTAGGATTATCTAAATTTCAAACGGCGATGGAAGAGTTGGGTCATGCGAATAAGGTGTGTACCTTTACTATGTCGGATTTTGGTAGAACGCTTGGCAACAATGGCGATGGAACCGACCATGCTTGGGGTGCTCATCATCTGGTCATGGGCGGAGATGGGTTGAGCCAGTCTGGAAACTTAAGAGGCGGACGAATGCTAGGAAGCCTGCCAGATTTTAATTTGGGTGGTTTAGATGACTATAACGATCAGGGGCGCATTATCCCGACGACGGCTCAAGATCAGTTGAATGGAAGTCTCTGCCGCTGGTTTGGTGTTGATGATGCGCTCATGCCTTCTATATTTCCCAATTTGGCAAACTTCGGACAGTCTTCGGGGATTATCAGTAGTGCTTATCTAGATGAATTGTTTGTCATTTGACAAATAAAAATACTTGATAACAAAGCGCCACATTACCCTTAAATCTTCTGATAATATAATCGGTCAAATTAATAATTGCCAATGCAAAGGGGAAACGCATGAGCAAGTATAAGGCAGCCTTTATCGGGCTTGGGGTAATGGGCTACCCTATGGCAGGTTTTCTGGCTAAAGCAGGGCATTCGGTCTGTGTCTACAATCGCACTACCAGCAAAGCGGAAGCTTGGGTTAATGAATACGGGGGGCGTTTTGCAACAACGCCTGCTGAAGCGGTGGAGGGCGCAGATTTTGTGTTTGCTTGTGTCGGTAATGACGACGACTTGCGTAGCGTTACCACGGGTGAGAATGGGGCATTTAAGGCAATGCCAACCGATTCGATTTTTGTGGACCATACGACGGCCTCGGCTAACGTTGCTCGCGAGCTTTCGGGTATAGCGACTGAGTTAGGTTTTGGATTTCTTGATGCGCCCGTTTCTGGTGGTCAAGCAGGTGCAGAAAATGGTGTGTTAACTGTGATGTGTGGTGGTGACGCTGCGATATTTGACCGCGCTAAGCCACTCATCGATTGTTTTGCAAAGTCTGCACAGTTGATGGGGAGTTCGGGTGCGGGTCAGCTAACAAAAATGGTTAATCAAATCTGCATCGCTGGTTTGGTTCAAGGTTTGTCTGAAGGGGTGGCGTTTGCTCAAAATGCAGGGCTAGATGCCAAGCAGGTATTTGATGTTATCGGCAAAGGTGCGGCGCAGTCTTGGCAGATGGATAATCGTCATGAAACCATGATCGATGGCAAGTTTGATTATGGCTTTGCGGTAGATTGGATGCGTAAAGACCTTAGTCTGTGTTTTGAAGAGGCTAAGACTAATGGTTCAGTTCTGCCGGTTGCAGAACTGGTTGATACCTACTACGCAGAGGTGCAAGCAAATGGTGGGAATCGTTGGGATACTTCTAGCTTAGTCACGCGCTTATCAAAAGATAAAAAAGCGTAGATCAGCAAGCAGCATGAGGATGCTAGGTTTATTTAGCATCCTCAGTTTTTCCAGAAAAGAATGATTTTATCGTGTCAGTCACTGAGTCTAATAGTGACTTTTCTTCCTCAACCGGTTTCGGTGTTTCAGTCGGCTTCTTCACTTGGATTTCTTTTTCAATCACCTTCTCTTGATATCGAGCAGGATTGTGAGCCATCGCATAGAAAATCTTCTCGTCAATGGCCATGCCGGTTTCACAATGTGCCCCTAGCATCTTTTCATCAACGGCAAATACCTCATTTTTTGAAATAACGATACCTTGAAGATATTGAGAGCAGTAGCTGTTGTCAGGTAGTTTTTGGTAGGCCTTTTTCTCAGGTGACCAATCAAGTGGTGTTCCTGCTATAAGAAAGGTGCTGTCTGCCCCAACTGACTGATAGTCATACCCAAGTAGCTTTTCAGTCTCGCTACTTACTACCCAATAACAAGGGACTTCAAGTAGCAGTGGGATTGTTTTGATGACATCTGAAGACTCATCCTTTGTCTGAAGCTGACATGTTTCAGCGCCATTAAATAGCGTTAGCTCAACACCACTAACAGAGTGGGAAAGTTTACTTTTTATCTCAATAGTCGATGCTAAAAGCCATTGAGTAAAACCAATGGCATAAAATATAGCTAAGTATTTAGCAGTTAGCTTTAAAGCACGGGCTATTGTATTTGGGGATGTTCCTGCTGACATTAGTAGACATCCCAAAACCAAAGTTCTTTAAAGTCTGCATCAAAGTAAGAAGGGAAACCTCCTACTAGCGATTCTCCATCCCATACATCAATATGGTCAGTTGCGCCCCAACCATCTCTGAAAAATATGACGCCACTGCGACCTAAGATTTCTTCTTTGCTATGGACAACATCGCGACGTCCAAATACAGAAGTTTCAGATTTGATCCAGTTCGCTAATTCTTGAGCCGCTAAAACATGACCTTTAACTAGGCCGTCTTTGTGATGCTTAAAAGCTCGATACTCAGTAGTGCAACGACGTAACACACGCCTATCTTGAGTCATCACGATGCCAGAAAGCTCAAGCGCAGCCCCCATGCGGATAGCACATTGATTGACAAACAGCGTTTCATCACAAATGTTTTTACGACCTGGGTGATTGTGCCAAAACAGCTTCATCAAGGAGACTGTCACTGCAATTTCAGCATTGCCTTGTGGGTTGCTTACTTT
>CALHTA010000282.1 GCA_938038645.1 uncultured Thiotrichaceae bacterium | reverse complement strand
AGCTTTAGCTTTTTCCGCCTCTTCTTGCTGCCGCTTCTTAATCGCTTCCGCTCTCGCTTTAGCCGCAGCGATTTCTTGCTGCCTTTTTAGCTCTGCAGCAGCTTCTTCACGAACCTTCTTCGCTCTAGCTGCCTCTATTTCCTTTTCTCGCTTTGCTTTAGCTGCGGCTTCTTCTCGTACTTTCTTAGCTCTGGCAGCCTCAACTTCTTTCTCGCGCTGTGCTTTGGCGGCAGCAGCTTCTCGATCCTTCTTAGCTTTGGCGGCCGCTATCTCGTTTTCGCGCTGCGCTTTCGCTTCAGCTTCTTCTCGAACTTTTTTAGCTCTTGCCGCTTCTATCTCTTTTTCTCGCTGTGCTTTCGCTTCGGCAGCTTTTTTTGCTTCTTGCTGCTTCTTGGCCTCAGCTTCTGCTTTTTCCTTTTTTAGCTGCGCTTGCTTGGCAGCTTTCTCACTTGCCTCCTGGGCTTGCTTTTCCGCATTTAGGCGCTTCGCATTTTCTTCTTCAATCTTTTTTTGTTCAGCCTCTTTTTCAGCTTTAATCTTCGCTGCACTAGCTGCAATTCCTGCCGCTATTATACTGGCTTGCTCTGCCTCTTCTGCTGCTTGTTCACGCTTTTTTTGCTCTTCAGCAGCTATCTTCAGCTCAAGCTGTTTTTTTGCTTCTATCGCTTGTCTTTCTTTTTCAGCTTCGGCGGCTACTTTATCTTCTTCAGTTTTTTTTCTAGCGGCATTCTCAGCAGCTGCTTTATCTTTATCAGGCTGAACATCAGCAACCTTATTTTCAGGTGCTTTTATGGGTGGTTTAGCCAGAATTGCTGCCAAATCACTGGACACCAGATTTATCGGCACCTTGAGATCACCCGACGCTGCCGGCGGCTTCTCAAACTCGAAGCTTACTACGAAAAGCAACGCAACCCACCCATGCAACAGGATGGCTACGATAAACGCAAAATAATGCTTTAAAGGCACTTTAAACATTAGTTATTAAGCGCTTCCGGGTCAGCCATCAACCCTATATTTGTAGCACCAGATTTTTGAGCAGCAGCCATGGCTTGCATCAAAAACCCATAGGCAACTTCTTTATCTGCTCTTATATAAACCGGTTTCGTTTTAGAGTCGGCCAACTCTTCATCCATCAGCTCAGCAAGTGCTTCACGAGTAAGCGCGTCACTGTCACCCACAAAGTACTCTCCTGACTCGCTAACAGAGATGATGACCGCAGAGCTTTCAGAGTCATTAACCAAAGGAGTCGTATCAGCATTTGGCAAATCCAACTCTACCCCTGATTGCATCATGGGCGCTGTCACCATAAATATTACGAGTAGTACAAGCATCACGTCTATGTAAGGCACAACATTCATATCGGCCATTGCTCGGCGACCACGGCGGCTTCGACGAGACATCTCTATCGTCCTACCGGCTTACTGTTACGTTCTAGCAAAGTGGTAAATTCTTCACGGAAATTCTCGTAATTATTAGCCACTCTGTCCACACCGTCACTAAATTTATTATAGGCTATTACAGCGGGTATCGCTGCAAACAAGCCCATCGCTGTTGCAATTAGTGCTTCTGCAATACCTGGTGCAACCACAGCTAACGAAGCTTGCTGCATCTGCCCAAGTGACAAAAAGGAATTCATGATTCCCCAGACGGTTCCAAACAAACCGATATAAGGGCTGGTAGATCCAACCGTTGCAAGAAAAGATAACTTACCTTCTAGCTTTTCTAGCTCACGGGACTCAGCAACACGCATCGCTCGCTGGGCACCCACAATCGCAGGAACCTGTATGCTACCTTCAACTTGTCGCGATCTTAAAAACTCATGATAACCACTAAAGAACATACTCTCTAAGCCACGCTTATTAACTTTCTTCGAGAGGTCATCGTAAAGTTTATCGACGGAGACACCGCTCCAAAAGCGCTTTTCAAAACGATCTTGATTTCGTCTTGCTGCGCCAATTTGCGACCACTTTATTATGATCACGGTCCACGAGATTAGCGAAACTAAGAGCAATAAGCCCATCACTACTTGTACAACAACACTGGCTTCCAGTATTAACTTCCAGATTGAATGATCAAATGACATTCAAGTATTCCCCTTAGCGTTTGACGAATCTATATGAGCTTCCGTAATTAACAATGACTCTCTGATCATCAGAGGTATTCGTTTTGGTCTAAATTTATTACTATCAAGACAAGCCAAGGTAACTTGGCCTTGTGCTAATATTTCTATATTTCCAGTCTCTGAATCTCGCAGAATTTGTTGTTTCATTATTAAGCGGCTTGCTCCTAAATCTGTGACCTCAGTTGTTACGTTTAGTTGCTGATTAAATAACGCAGGCTGTAAATAATCGATACTCAAAGAGCTTACTACAAACAACGTATTATCCTCAGCACGTAACCAATCTTGTTCATAACCTAACTGTCGTAGCCATTCCGTGCGACAACGTTCAAAAAAATTCAAATATTGAGCATGATATACAACACCACCGGCGTCGGTATCTTCGTAATAGACACGTATAGGAAAGGTAAACATTTTAGTTTTACTATTATTTGGCACAGCCTCTCCAAATTATCATTTTTTTAGTGTGAGAGCTCATTCAATTTACAAACATTTACGAATTGTCATCTGGCATGGATAAAGAAAAGTGATCCCAAGCTAGTTTTGTTGCCATACGTCCGCGCGGCGTGCGCATTAGGTAACCCTGTTGAATCAGATATGGCTCAAGCACATCTTCAATTGTCCCTCTTTCTTCACCAATGGCTGCGGCGATATTATCAACCCCTACCGGCCCACCCTCAAACTTTTCCAACACAGCCAAGAGCAAGCGCCTATCCATGTGATCAAACCCCTGCTGATCGACATTAAGCATATTCAACCCTTGGTCGGCTATGGACGCTGTTATAACACCGTCTGCCTTAACCTGAGCATAATCACGCACCCTTCTGAGTAATCTATTCGCAATTCTTGGGGTTCCGCGCGCGCGCCGTGCAATTTCATAAGCACCGCCATCATCGATCTCTACCCCCAAAATACCCGCAGCACGTGCCACGATATACTGTAAATCAGGAACGTTATAAAACTCGAGGCGCTGAACAATTCCAAAACGGTCACGTAGCGGTGATGTCAAAAGGCCGGCTCTTGTGGTCGCACCCACTAGAGTAAATGGCGGCAAGTCCAACTTGATTGAGCGAGCGGCTGGCCCTTCACCAATCATGATATCCAACTGAAAGTCTTCCATCGCTGGATATAAAATTTCTTCTACTACCGCACTGAGGCGATGAATTTCATCAACAAATAAAACGTCATGTGGCTCTAGATTGGTCAGCAACGCTGCCAAGTCACCTGCTTTTTCTAAAACAGGGCCGGAGGTTTGACGAAGATTGGCTCCAAGCTCATTAGCGATAATATGGGAGAGTGTGGTTTTGCCCAGCCCCGGTGGGCCAAAGATAAGTACATGATCCAAAGCTTCACCACGCGCTTTGGCTGCCGGAATAAATATTTCCATTTGCTCGCGAACAGCAGGTTGCCCAATATAGTCACGCAAATACTGAGGACGAATCTTTTCCTCTGTCATCAATTCATCAAGACCTGCCACTGGTGATATCACGCGCCCATCATCTTCCATTATGACAAGGACTCCTTGAGTGCATTACGAATCATTGCTTCAACTGACAAATCTTGATTAGCTTGGCGACTCACCATCTTGCTAGCTTCAGTAGGTTTATAACCAAGTGCCAACAAGGCATTCACTGCTTCTTCTTCCGGGTTACTTTTTATCGATAGCTGGTCAGGTTTCGAAGCACTTTGAGCTGAACTTGCGCCTTCAGTTTTAGGCAAACGGTCCCGCATTTCTATAATTAATCGCTCGGCTGTTTTCTTACCAACACCAGGAAGGCGCGTTAAACCAATAGCATCCCCCGCCTTAACTCGCTCTGCGAATTCATCTACCGTCATACCTGAAACAATAGCCAGCGCCATTTTTGGCCCAACACCATTTACTTTTAGTAAAGTCCGAAACAAAGAGCGCTCTGCAGTTGAGCTAAATGCATACAATATTTGCGCGTCTTCACGAACCACAAAGTGCGTGTGCAAAGTGACTTCTTGACCTAACTCA
>CALHTA010000281.1 GCA_938038645.1 uncultured Thiotrichaceae bacterium | reverse complement strand
GTCAGCCAACTTTATTAGTACAACCCTATAATCTTGGGTCATCGCGATCATCATTTTTTGAAAACTTGCTTCAGCAGCTTGCGTGCGCGAAGTGAAATGATTGCCTGCCAGTTTCGTCACGCCATCAACAAGATCGGCGACAACCTCGCCGAACTGATCAATTATATCTTGCTTAGTATAGTGTGTGTCTTCAACAACGTCATGAAGTAACGCAGCACAGAGCGTGTCCACGTCCATGTGCAGGTCAGCAAGGATGCGGGAAACTTCTAAAGGGTGGTATATATAGAGCTCACCAGATTTTCTGGTGACAAGTGCATGAGCACTCGCGGCAAAAGTGAAGGCTCTGCGGGTCGTTTCGATTTCCGCAGCCGATTGATACCGGTTAACAATCCGATAAAGATCGGTGGACTCAAAGTCCGGCGCTTCACTCGCCGCTGTCATTAGGTCAGGCTTCGATAGTTATTTCGAGCGCATCAGGTTGTTCGCCCGGAACAAGGACTTCTTGCGCTACAGCTGCTTCCGCAACGACGTTATCAGCGATCTCTCTAAGTGCTATAACACAAGGCTTATCATTATCGCGCTCAACTAGAGGTTCTGCACCTTCAGCAATTTTGCGGGCGCGTTTGGAAGCCTGTAGCACGAGTGCATAGTTACTTTCAACGTGCTTTAAGCAGTCTTCGACCGTGACTCTGGCCATAATCAATACCTAAACTATTTTAATTAGTGGGGTGTTGATTATAGACCGCTACTAATTTAATGCCACCTTAAAGCTCGTTAAATAATTAAATCGGTTAAGAAAAAGGATAATATCTGCGCTTATTACAAATATGCTACTATCCGCATCGAAATACCGAGCGTATTTGGCGTAAAAAACAACCACAAAATGAGAGTGTAAATGAGTCGATTTAGTCACGATGAGAATTTTTTTCACGGAAAGTCGGAAAGTCTTGGGGTTCTAATTGTAAACCTAGGAACACCGGATGAGCCAACGACCAAGGCAGTGAGGCGCTACCTAAAAGAATTTCTCTCCGATGGTAGGGTAGTTGAAATACCAAAGGTAATTTGGTGGTGCATCCTAAACGGCATTATTTTACGAACTCGCCCCGCTAAAAGCGCTAAGCTTTACGCATCTGTTTGGGAAGACGCTGGTTCGCCTCTACTCAAGTATGGAAAATTGCAGCAACAGGCCTTGCAGGCAGAGATGAATGTCAGGGTGAATGCGCCCGTGCATGTGGAGTTAGCCATGCGTTATGGCAATCCTTCAATACTGCAAGGCTTAAGAAACTTGCGCGCCAAAGGGGCTAGAAGGCTTTTAGTCTTGCCACTCTATCCTCAGTACTCTGCTGCAACGACGGCGACTACGTATGATGCAGTGAGTAAAGAAATGAAGCGTTGGCGTTGGCTGCCAGAAATTCGCTTTGTGAATCAGTATCATGACAACCCAAAATACATCGAAGCATTAGCTAACAGTGTCAAAAAACACTGGGCAGAGCACGGGCAAAATGAAAAGCTGGTGATGTCATTTCATGGTCTGCCTCGACGTAACCTTGAGCTAGGCGACCCTTACCATTGTCAATGTCATAAGACGGGGCGATTGTTGGCTGAAGCTTTAGAGCTGAACCCTGAGCAATGGTTAGTGACATTCCAATCGCGCTTCGGTCGTGCAGAATGGTTGAAACCTTACACGGATAAGACACTTGAGGCGTTAGCCAAAGATGGCGTTAAAGGGGTTGATGTTGTTTGCCCTGGCTTTTCCTCGGACTGCCTAGAAACGCTTGAAGAAATTGCTGGTGAAAATCGCGAGGTGTTTGAAGAAGCAGGTGGAGAAAAATACACTTATATCCCTGCATTGAACGATGAGCCGGAGCACATTCATGTACTTGCAGATTTAGTACAGCAGCATACGCAGGGCTGGCCAGAGATGAGTCCAGATTGGACTGAGTCAGCTGCCCAGGCGCATGATAAAATTACTCAAGATTTGGCGAAATCAATGGGAGCTAAACAGTAGTTGTGTCAACGAATAAAGGTAACGGAGAAGTGCCTGATAAAAACGTAAAATTCAAAATATCATTACTTCATCCTAAATACATCATTAGTTGGATGGGGCTGATGTTGGCAGCAATCTTGAGTTTGTTGCCAAGTTCGGCTAGGCACGCTCTCGGCGATGCTATCGGAGCGTACCTTTACAAAAACAATCAAAAGCGCAAAGCTGTTGTTGAAAAGAACCTTAGGCAAGTATTTCCAGATGCTTCAGAAAGTGATCTGCAAGATAAAGTGCGAAGTAACCTTGGATGGTACGGTAGGGCGTTAGTTGATTACAGTATGTTATTTTTTGCTAGCAAAAGCCGCTTAAAAAAAATAGTAAATATTGAGGGTGAAAACCTTCTTGCTGATGTTGGTGGTGACCAGCCAGTTATTCTAATGTTAGCGCATAGTGTGATGCTTGAATTTGCAGCGATTGCCCTGTCGATTGACTATAGAAGCTTTGGTTCATACAAGCCTTCTACTAACCCTGTGATTGATTGGATGATTGCAAGGAGCCGCTGTCGCTTCGTTGATTTTGTGGTTTCAAGAGACGATGGTTTGAGGCCGCTAATTCGCGCCATAAAAAGCAAAAGAATCATGATATTTCTTCCTGATGAAGACCTAGGATTGGATA
>CALHTA010000280.1 GCA_938038645.1 uncultured Thiotrichaceae bacterium | reverse complement strand
GGAAAAAGAAGTTGCAAGCAAAATTACTAAAGAACCTACTAATAGCGTTGGTATTCAAGGAGAAATACCAATGGTTGATGAACCAAAATAATTCGTAAGGACACAGAAGAGGCAGTCTTTACTGCCTTTTTTTATAACTTCGGCATACTACTAAAGTATAAGCTTCATATAAAGCCTTGTTCAGTCGCGAAAGACTAGTATAATAGTTAATGTTAATAATTATTTTAAATTACTTTTGGCAGCGCGACCATGGTATACAAACTGAAACAATACATATGCCTATTTATGATCACACTCAATTGCCTCATCCATCTGGCTTCCGAGGATTTCGCGTAACTAGATACTTTGCAGATGAAAAAAAGAACAGGCAACAGTGGCTAGGGATTAAAAATCAGTCGGTTGAAAGCGTTTTAAAAGCTGCTGAAAAGCTACTAGCAGAATGGGAATTTGAAGCGATGTTGGCTAAGAGTCAGCGCGATCGCCTCAAACATGAGCGCCCCCAAAACTCTGCATACGTTACCGGAGTTTCTGGAATCAAAATGAAGTTTGTTCGGCATATAAAAAAACGCGAATCTCGGTCGAAGAAAATCAAACCTGGGAGAAAAAAAATATATACCTCGATTATCTACACGCCCTATTTTGTGGTTTCAGGAAGTGTCGAGAGTAAAAAATATATAAGGAAGTTTAATATCAAAACGCTAGGCTTTGATATTGCATGGTTTGAAGCGGTCTCTTTTTTAGCTAAAGTCAAAAATATAAAACAATTCAGTCATTTAGTTGAGAAGAAGCCTGCTGTAGAACAGTTTAGGTTAATCGCAAGCTGGCAAAACAGTCAAGGTTATGAAATTCCAGAACACAGGTTGCCTGACGAGTTACTGAGCATCGAAGAAAAGAAGTCAAACAACACTGAGTCTAGTCTTGCCTTCTTTAAAAAATAAAAATTTGTTGCTTTATGTTTTGTTAAAAAGCTCTGAAAACTCTTTATTCTTCATCAACGTTCTCCAAACCCAGCTATCGGGCAGTCTCATGCCCGTCAGTACATACTCAAGGTAACTGGCATTACGTATAGTTATCTGCATTTTATGGTTGGCAGTTTTGTTTCCGCACATAAGAAATCGATCACCTCTCCGTAGCTTTCGGGAGTCCTCTGGCAATATTACGTTTCCCTCGCCTCTCTTTAGAAATAAAACCATTGCGCTAACACTCCTATCCCTGTTATCTGGGTGACGCAATAGGTCTTTAATGAATATGTCTGAGTATTTTAGTCTTTCATAAAGTGCAGGTGCTTCTTCTTCGCTCACAGTGATTTCCCACAGTTCTGGATAATCACTTCCCATAACACCGATCATTCGACTGGCTAATTGATTGGCTCTTTCTTTATTAAATCGACCAATTATTCTTAAAAAGTCCCCTAACAGGGGTGTTCTCAATAAGGCAAAAATCTTATCAGCAATTAAATTACCTCGCTGCATAACCAAATCTAGTTTAGCCGCATCAAAAATTGGTTTATTTTTATCCTCATTTTGATGTGCGATACGAAATAAGTTTGGATTTAATTCGTGCGCTGTCATCAATACCGATAGGTTGTCAGGATCGTTTCCGGTGCCTGCGATAATACCGACTGCATTATCAATACCGGCTTTTTTAAGTGTAGCCGCTTCAGTGGGTCTACCAATAATAGTGCCAGCAGGCACATCTCTACCTTGTCTATCAGCGGAGATTACACAGAGTTTTTCACCTACTTCATCTAAGTAACGGTAGGCCGCGCGTCCAAAGTCACCAAAGCCACAAATTATCCATGTTCCTTTAACAGGCAATGAAAACTCATCAACTTTCTTATCTCGAGGGCCAGTTGTCCACTCTGTTACCAAATGTAAGCCTGGTGAATGCAATGCTAGTGCTAGCCTTGAGGCGAATGTTTCAAAGGGATTGATGACTTCATTTGCACCGAATGACAATATATTGGATTCTGCTTCCTTAGTATCAGCACGCGCAATCAATCTAACGTTGTTATTGATCAATTGGCCAACAATCGCGATAGTGAGATTGACCCTATCGTCATTGGCTAAAGAAATGATTCCCTGACAAAAGCTATGATTTACACCAGCGATTTCCAGCACCTGTGCATCAGAGGCGTCAGCTTTTAACCAGAGGGGGGATATTGATAAATCATTAACTTCTAAATCATTGATTGGGCCCTCATCGGAGTCTAAAACAACCGATAAAATTCCGTCGTTAGCTAAGTCACGGACTAGCTTACGCCCTGTCTCTCCATAACCGCAGATTAGATAAAAAGGTTGGCGTATGCGAGTAACACTGCGTTTAAATCGATTGAGTTTAGTTTGCTGACGGAACGCGGGATCTTGAAAAACACTTAGCAGTGAACCGATTCCATAAAGCCAGCTGATCACAGTGGCATAGAGACAGATTAAGGTCCAGTAACGTTGGTTTTGTGTAAATTCATATGGGATTTCACCAAAACCAATGGTTGTCCCCATGAAGCTAACAAAATAGAACGCATCAAAAAAAGACATTTGATAGGGTTCAAGGTTGTTATTCTCACCCGGTATCAGCACATAACCGGTCATTGAAATGGCATACACCAATATCAATGTGATTAATGGAGACCGTAAACGCCTTAATAATAAGTAGATTAAATTTGGCATTGAAACACTGCCATCTGAACTAGCGACGGAGATTTATCGTTTCTGCGACAAGCAAGACGACTGAAATAATATTCGCCAATAACGCTCCTCCGCTTAACGAAATAATCGTTGCTAAGCTGTGCTCATCTAGCGTAGCACCAGCGCCTTGCGAGTTCATTCCCCATACAATCGCTGCGCAGATTAATTGAAGGTCAGCGACTAGGCTTGTTGCCAAAAAAACCGAACCCAAATGAGTTCTGTCACCGAATTTGAGTACGGTTGCAATGAGACTAACAACAATAGCTGCGAACAACTCATAAACATTATGATGCGCAACATTAGAAAAATCGCCCAAGAAAAAACCAAAGTTCAGGGTTAACGCAAGGACTATAAAAAATGCAAAAATAACCTTTTCAGTTCTCATGGAGCACTTCCTTCAGCTAGCAAATCACACCCTAAATTAAGTGCGCGGTAGTGTTACGCCTGTTTGACCTTGGTACTTTCCACCACGATCTTTGTATGATGTTTCACAAATTTCATCTGATTCAAAAAACAACATTTGAGCAACACCTTCATTGGCATAGATCTTTGCTGGAAGGGTCGTTGTATTTGAAAACTCTAGCGTCACATGCCCTTCCCACTCTGGCTCAAGCGGTGTCACATTTACGATTATACCACAGCGCGCATAAGTTGATTTTCCGAGACAGACAGTCAGTACACTGCGAGGAATCCGAAAATACTCAACCGTTCTTGCAAGAGCGAATGAGTTTGGAGGGATAATGCAAACATCCGATTTGACGTTAACAAAGCTGTTCTCATCAAAATTCTTTGGGTCAACAACGGCGGAGTTTATGTTGGTGAAAATTTTGAACTCATCCGCGCATCTTACATCATAGCCATAGCTTGATGTTCCGTAAGAAATAATGCGCTGGTCATTTTCCATTCTAATTTGAGACTCGGCAAACGGCTCAATCATGCCGTGCTGCTCTGACATCTCTCGAATCCAACGGTCAGCTTTTATACTCATGGTTTTTAGGGTCTCAAACGGGTAGTGCCCGAACGTGTAAATGGGATATTAAACAGAGGAAGATGAACGGAGCCTCGTAAATCGTATTGCATAGTGCCTTCACGCATCAAGCCTGGCAACACGTTTGCCATGTTAACAAAGCTAAGGCGTAAGGGGAACTTAACCAATTGACTTTGCTTCGATGGAATTTGCAAAGACTGCTCTCTTGAGCCCTTGCCTACTTCAACACCGTTAAGAGCTAAAGCATAATCGACACCCGTTAGCGGTAATGGAAAAGCGTTAGGGTTGCTTAGATTCAGCGTGAAAACTGCTTCACCACCTTGCCAAGTGAAACGCTCAAAACTCACATTTTGTACTGAGATTCTTGGTGGTTCCGCGATGCCTTTAATGCCAATGCTGTTAGAACTGCAGCCACTTAAAATAAGTAAGCCAGAAATGAAAATTATTATTGATATTATTTTAGTCATTGTGCAATTTTAGAACAAAACCGTTAATTCGTATAGCACTCAACGTTTATATTGCTAACAGGCCGACAGTCGGTATGAATGCCGACCTGCTAATATCTAAATTAGGATTAAGCAGCTTTAGGTATTCTGAATAACAATATTCGGGAATTTACTGGTGTAATCCTTTGATTTCTCAGCCAATCTAGATGACATTTTTCTAGAAATTTCGCGATACATATCACTAATCTGACCGTCAGGGTCTGCTATAACGGTTGGGTTACCTGCATCCGCTTGCTCACGAATTGTTATATTCAGGGGTAAGCCACCTAAGAAATCGACATCAAATTCTTTAGACATTCGTACACCACCGCCCTCGCCAAAGATATGCTCTGAATTACCACAGGCGCTACAAACATGGATGCTCATGTTCTCAACAATACCTAATACAGGTACTTCTACTTTTTCAAACATGGCAAGACCTTTGCGCGCGTCTAACAGCGCAATGTCTTGAGGAGTTGTAACGATTACCGCACCACTGACGGGTATTTTCTGCGAAAGTGTCAGCTGCGTATCACCCGTTCCCGGTGGCAAATCAACCACGAGGTAATCAAGGTCACCCCAGTTGGTATCTCTAAGTAACTGCTCAAGCGCTTGAGTCACCAT
>CALHTA010000279.1 GCA_938038645.1 uncultured Thiotrichaceae bacterium | reverse complement strand
GCTGAGGCTTCAGGCTTATCTAAGCAGATGCTAAAGCAGGCTATGCAAAAGGGTTGTGTCTGGCTGGAACAGCACAGCAGCAATAGAGCGGATGAAAAGCAGTTTATTCAACGCTTACGCCGTGCCAAGCGAGTGTTGAAGCCCGGTGAAACCTTGCACTTTTATTATGACGAAGCGGTATTACAGGAAACGACTGAAGCCGCTATGCTTATTAGTGATGAAGGTGCTTATAGTGTTTGGAATAAGCCTGCTGGTATGCGCTCACAGGGGTCGAAATGGGGCGATCATTGCACGCTGTATCGATGGTCAGAGCAGCATTTAACACCTGAGCGCCCTGCTTTCATTATTCATCGTTTGGACCGCGCGGCGAGTGGTTTGATGTTGCTGGGTCACAAGAAACAAGTCACGGCTGATCTAACCAGAATGTTCGCGAAGCGTCAGATTGATAAGATTTATCAGGTGAAAGTAGAAGGTGATTATTCAAAATTATTGGAAGCTGATAAAACCAAGAAATCGATTCGAACTAATGTGGATGGGAAAGCATCGACCAGCCATATCAAACAGCTTAATTACGATGAAGCCAGTGATGAGTCACTGCTAGAAGTGCAAATTGAAACGGGTCGTAAGCATCAGATTAGAGTGCATTTAGCCAGTGTGGGTTACCCAGTGGTGGGTGATCGTCTGCACGGTTCTGGAAAAAAAGAAAAGGATTTACAGTTGGCAGCGGTCGCACTCAAATTCGAGTGCCCAATAACAGGTGACACAAAGTCGTTTGCCTTAAATCCAACATTTGCGGTTTAATAGGCATCTTATTTAATTACTCAGGGCAAAAGTATGGTACGCAAGCTGATTTCGTCTGGTTCAGAATTTGAAACTAAAATTGGATATTCTCGTGCAGTAGTGGATGGTGACTATGTGTTTGTTGCTGGAACGACGGGTTATAACTATGAAGAAAATACTATTTCCGATGATCCTGTAGAGCAGGCAGAGCAATGCTTCAAAAACATCGCGAAGGCCTTGGAAGAAGCAGGTAGCAGTTTAGATCGTGCAGTGCGTGTTAACTATATCTTCCCTGACAAAGCAGACTTTCAACCGTGCTGGCCAGTATTCAGCAAGTACCTGGGTGTTGCAAAGCCTGCAGCGACGGTATTTATTGCAGGCTTGTTGGATGACGCAATGAAACTTGAGATCGAGATCACGGCGCGTGTTGGAAAGGATGAATACTCTTACTGATCCTGTAGCGCTTCGCTGAGTAGTTTCTAATCCCCTTATCAAGGCCTTGATAAGGGGATTTTTCTTTTGTAAGTAAGCCAGTTAATTAGCTTGTGGCCGTCTGTCGTTTCGTCAGGAATTAATCGCCGTTAATTTTTTTGTTGGCGCCACCAAAATATGGATGTAATAGGATTTAAGTGATTATTGACGTGGCTCAAAGGCTCCCACACTGCCACTAACATTCAGTTTAATGCTGAAATTACTGATCAAAAGGACTTGTGATGTATTCCTTAAAGCAAATTACAGGTTGCGCGCTTGGCGTAATACTTTGTCTCAGCACACCTACCGTTTTCTCGGCAGACATAGAAATATTACCCATAGAATCAACAGCGCAGCTGCGCACCCGTGGTGTGGGTATTCAAGAGTTTATAATAAGAATGCCCACAGAACGGCAGTTGGAAAACTGTAGCTTTGGATCTGCTTATGAAAGTGATGATCCGCTCGACCCTAAAACAGGCTCTATTTACATCCGCATGTTATGGCAGCACTTTGAGCCACAGGAAGGTGAGTACGCATGGGGGAAACTCGATCGTATTTTAGAGTGCGCTAATCAAGCGGGGCAAAGTGTTGATTTACGATTGATGCTGACTTATCCCGGCCATAAACAATGTTCAGCAGGTGAGTTGATTGTTGATCCGGAGTGTGTTGCTTACGAAACCATTCCTGCTTGGTTGCTTGATCAGGTCGAGACACATACGACGAGTGTATTCGCAGAAGAAGAATATGCGATTCCAGATTGGAGTGACTCGGTTTTTGTTGAAAAGCACGAAGCATTGATTAAAGCGTTGGGCGAAAAATATAACGGTCACCCCGATCTAAACTCGGTAGATATAGGTTCAGTCGGTGTGTGGGGAGAATGGCACATCTATGGCGATTCTAACCTTATGCCTACTATTGAACAGCAAAAAGCTGTTATTGATCTCTATAAGAGTGCATTTTCAGAAACACCTTTAGTTGCCTTGGCTGACAGCTTTTATAAAGAAGAAGCCAATGAGTTTGGTGAGACAGGTGATTATCTAGTTGAGTCAGGGCAAACGGGCTGGCGTGGCGATAGCTGGGGTCGTTCTTACTTCAACGATAGTCGCTATCGACCAATTAATGATTTGATTCCAGAGCGCTGGAAAACACATCCGGTGCTGCTTGAAACCTCTGATGTCATTTCAGCATGGGCCGGCGCTAATATTGCCCCTTCTGTTGAGATTGATTCTAAAGAAATTCAATTAGCATTTGATGATGCACTAAGCTGGCACGTAAGCCAGCTGAATCTTAAAGGTGATGGAATACCTCAAGAGTTTAACGCTGCCTTTCAGGAGGCGGCTAAAAAGCTAGGGTTTCGTTTAGTTTTAAGAAAGGCAACTGTTCCAGCGTCTGTAGCGCCCAACTCAGCGCTTAGTCTTGAAATGGAATGGGAAAACGTGGGTGTTGCACCCCCTTACCGTGATTTTCGTATTGCGCTGAGATTGATGGATGAAAGTGGAGCCGTAACAGCAGACACGATTACTGAAGAGTCAGTTAAAGGTTGGCTGCCTGAGCAGTTGATGGTGACTAGTTCGTCGCTTAACGTACCTGCCAATTTGATAGCTGGAAACTACCTGCTTCAGGTCGGTTTAGTGTTTCATAATGCAGCAGATAGAACGCTGCCAATCGCAGTGGAAGGAACGACAGAAGACAATTGGTACCCTTTAAGCTCAATTTTAGTAAGCAATACTGCACCTGTAGCAGAAGATGGATCATTTACGCTAAGGCAGGATCAAGCAACTGCAGTGGTAGTTACTGCTAGCGATACTGAAAACCAAGATTTGACCTATCGTATTGAGCAAGCACCTGAGCACGGTGAGTTAAGAGGGGATCTGCCTAACGTCACTTATGTCGCTAACGAAGATCATCCGGGAACGGATAGTTTTAGCTTTATCGCTAGTGATGGCCAAACGGATAGTAATACCGCCACCGTTTCGCTCAATGTGTATCCTCTAATTACTGAAGGCAGTGCTGCCAATGAAAGTGAACTAGGCGCGATTACTCCCGATGGTGATCTTAGCGATTGGGCAGATATCACTTCATTTGGTTTAGACGGTGAAGATCTTGATAACCCAGAAGCTGCTGCCAACTGGCAAGAAGCTTGGATGGCTCATGATGACAAGCGTATTTACATTGCGTATCAAAATAACGGCCCGATTGATACAGAAGCTACATGGCCTTGGTCAATCTTTCTAGATGCTGATCCAGAAGCTGGAACTGGCTATGCAGTTAATGGTGAAGTGGGTGCAGACTACTTAATCAGTGGAACAAATCTGCTTAAATACACAGGGACCGGAACTGATTGGTCTTGGAGTTTTGTCTCTAGCACTAAATCAGGTGTTCAGGGTGATACTGCTGAGATTAGTTTCTTACGTAAAGAGATAAACTACCCTGCTGATTTACGCGTGCTGTTTAGAGCCGATAATTCTTCTCAAGTTGGTTTTTACCTAGTTGATAATTACCCTAACGGTTCTGACGGCTACTTCACCTATTCATTAGGAGGTTTGGTAGAAAATCCGTTTCCAACCGATGACGTCACCAACGTTTTAGCATCCTCATTAACACTAGATGGTAGCGTCAGCGACTGGTCAACTATTCCCTCTTTAGGTGTCGACGGTAACGATATAACTGAAGCCAATTCACAGGCCGATATTCTTGAAGCTTGGATGGCACATGATGCAGATGATCTCTATATAGCTTATCGCAACGATGGCGATATCAACACCAGCACTATGTGGCCTTGGCAGGTATTTCTTGATACTGACAATAGTGTATCAAGCGGCTTAAAGGTCGGTAACGGC
>CALHTA010000278.1 GCA_938038645.1 uncultured Thiotrichaceae bacterium | reverse complement strand
GGCTTAGATCGTGACTCTGCACTTGTGGCAGATGCCTTCGACGAAAGAAACCCCGCGGTTAAAGCCATGTTAAAAATGGCTATCGAAGCCTGCAAGAAGCAGGGCAAGTACGTCGGCATTTGCGGCCAAGGCCCCTCAGATCATGCCGATTTAGCGGAATGGCTAATGGATCAAGGCATAGACAGCGTGTCTCTAAACCCTGATACCGTAGTTTCAACATGGCTAGATCTAGCAAAACATGGCGAAGCGTAGATTTAAAACTACCGAAGTTAACTCTAACTTCGGTAGAGCTTTCCTGAGCTTCTAGATGATTCAGTGGGAGTATAGTGAGTTTAATTCAGCGAACGATTTCAGCGCAGCTGACTGAGCGAATTGAACTCACTATACTCCCACGATAATACTAAATCAAAAGCGCTCAACCCTATCTGGAACCCACTTAGAAAGATCGACGCTATCATCAAACACCCAATCCGCCTCAGGCACTGGAGCCGATTTCAAAATCTTCAAATATTCTTTCCTAGGAATATTCACCGCACCAAGACTCAACAAATGCGGATTTTCAATTTGACAATCAATCAAGCTATAACCCGCGTATTGCGCATACCAAGCCAGTGCAACAAAGGCAATCTTCGAAGTATCCCGTTCACTGCTGAACATTGACTCGCCGCTAAAAACACCTCGACTGCTAATTCCGTAAAGGCCACCGACTAGCTCATCATCTTTGTTATAAACTTCAACTGAATGGGCAACCCCCATTTTATGTAACCTCCAATACGCCTGCTGCATTTGCGGCGATATCCATGTGCCTTCACTGTAAGCTCTTGGCTCAGCACACGACTCAATGGTTTTTTTAAAATTCCTATCAAAAGCAATGGTGTAGCCTTTATTTCTAATGCTTTTTCTAAGGCTTCTTGAGATTCGAACGGTTTCCGGAAACAATACAGACCTTGGGTCTGGGTTCCACCAATAAATAGGCTCACCTTCGTTAAACCAAGGGAATATTCCAGCATTGTATGCGTTAATTAATCGCTGTGAAGACAGATCACCGCCAATCGCGATTAAGCCATTCGGCTCACGCCAAGCCATTTCCGGGGGAGGGAATGGCTCGTCATAGGCACCATATTCAAGATAGGTTAGCTCTTCATCAGGCATTCAATATAATCTCTAACCCTAAATCTATTTGCTTTAAATTCTCGTTATTTCTCATCAAGCGCATCTAGATATTTTTCAGCATCTAACGCGGCCATACAACCGGTACCAGCTGAAGTGATTGCTTGACGATACACGTGATCCATCACATCGCCAGATGCAAAAACGCCAGGAACGCTAGTCGCGGTTGCATTGCCTGCCAACCCGCTTTGAACGGTAATATATCCACCTTTCATGTCTAACTGACCGTCAAATATAGCAGTATTAGGCTTATGGCCGATGGCAATGAATATGCCGTGAACGTCTATATCTTGTGTTTCATCCGATTTGGTATGTTTAACTTTCATACCCGTTACACCGCCTGTGTCACCAAGCACTTCTTCTAATGTGTGGTCCCACATAATGGTGATGTTACCGTTTTTCTCTTTTTCGAATAACTGACCTTGTAAAATCTTTTCAGCTTTTAATGAATCACGTCTATGAACCAAAATGACTTCAGACGCAATATTTGAAAGATAAAGTGCTTCTTCAACCGCTGTGTTTCCACCACCGATAACAGCCACGCGACGATTGCGATAGAAGAATCCGTCACAGGTAGCACAAGCGGAAATTCCTCGGCCTTTGTAAGCGGTCTCAGACTCTAGACCGAGGTACATTGCAGATGCACCGGTTGAAATAACCAAAGCATCAGCAGTGTAACTGCCTGTATCACCCTTTAGTTTCAATGGCCTCGAGCTAAAATCAACACTGACGATCTGGTCAATAATGATTTCAGTATCAAAACGTTCCGCATGTTTTCTCATACGGTCCATCAACTCTGGACCTTGAACGCCATCATTATCGCCTGGCCAATTATCAACATCTGTTGTTGTGGTTAATTGTCCGCCTTGCTCCATGCCCGTAATCAAAACTGGGCTCAAATTAGCACGAGCAGCATAGACAGCTGCGGTATAACCTGCTGGACCCGAACCTAGGATAAGTAGTCGACAATGTTTGGTTTCTTGCATGGAAAAAGCACCGATTAGTTTGATAAGTTGACGATATGCTAAGGAATACGAAGCCACAGGTAAAGCAGACGTATAATAAATATTCTTTTTAGTACGTTAAAGCCTTATAATCTGATGCAATCGAGAGTCACTAAAAGCTTATTAAAATAATTATTAGCTGGAACGACTTATAAGAAATGCATATCGCACGGGCGAATAAAAACTTGATGGAGTAAGTTTTGTCAGAGAATGGAATAAATAATAAACTCAACGCACAAAAACTGGTGAGCCTACAGCAAACCAGCATCCTGTTTTTCTCCTTCCTTAGCGCAGTGATTTTATTATCATTGGTATCTTTTGACCCTCAAGATCCCGGTTTTATACACTTTGATAGTGACGCAATTATTCAAAATAAGGCAGGAATGGCAGGAGCTTATCTTGCCAGTATTTTAATTGGTTTCTTTGGCTACCTTGCCTACTTAATCCCTTTGTCAATGTTATATCTCGGTTTCTTCCTGTTTAGACCACTACCAAAAAGTGGCGGCCTCAATAGTTGGTTGACTGTTATAGGTGTTTTTCTGGCGCTACTTTGTGGGTGTGGACTAGTCACATTGTTATGGCCAGAAAGTAGCTTAACGTTTAAAGCAGGTGGCCTGCTAGGTTTAATGGTCGCAAAAGCTTTTGTAGCCATACTTGGCGATTTTGGCTCAACTATTGCCTTGTTAGGTGGTTTTTTTGCAGGACTTACACTGTTACTAGACATTTCTTGGATTGCAGTAATAGACAAAGTAGGTGAGTGGTCACTATGGTTG
>CALHTA010000277.1 GCA_938038645.1 uncultured Thiotrichaceae bacterium | reverse complement strand
TACCTCATGTACCGACTGGACATAGCTTTCCAGACTACCCGCGCTAACAGATAATGCTGTACTACTTAATGCCAGTGACTTACTCATATCTTTCTCCAATTTCTTGCTAATTTTAGCACTCGTATACTGAGAGTGCTAATTTTTAAATTAGTTCCAAATAAAGTCAAGTAAATGACAATATTTTAAGCTAAATGGTCTAAGTCTAGAGTTTTTCAAAGACTTTTCTTGCCGCTTCAATCGTATTATCGATGTCTTCATCAGTATGCGCTGAAGAAACAAACCCAGCTTCAAACGCTGAAGGAGCCAAGTTTATACCCTCAGCCAACATCAAGTGGAAGAAGGCGTTAAATCGCTCAACGTTACAGGCGGTCACTTGTTGGTAATTTTCAACCTTCGCCTCTTCTGTAAAGAACATTCCAAACATTGCACCAACTTGATTGGTTGAAAATGGAATTCCGTTATCTTGAGCTGCTTGGGAAATACCCTTTAACATACGCTCAGTCTTCACATCCAGATCTTCATAAAAACCATCGCGGCTAATAATCTCAAGCGTTTTTAAACCTGCAGTCATCGCAATGGGATTACCTGATAACGTTCCAGCTTGATACACAGGACCCGTTGGTGCCAAATGCTGCATAACATCTGCTCTACCACCGAATGCACCCACAGGCATCCCGCCACCAATGATTTTACCCAACGTTGTTAAATCTGGCTTTACACCGTAGTGACCTTGAGCGCCACCTTGCGCTACTCTAAAACCTGTCATAACTTCGTCAAAGATCAATAATGCTCCAGAAGCATCACAGACTTCCTTCAAGGTCTCAAGAAACCCTGCAACGGGTGGCACACAGTTCATATTGCCACAAACCGGCTCTACAATAATGCAGGCAATACTATCGCCACGCTCTTTAAACAAGGCTCTGACCTGATCAGAGTCGTTATAATCCAGCGTCAGGGTATGCTTGGCTAACTCAGCCGGCACCCCTGGGGAGTTAGGCAAACCAAAGGTAAGCGCTCCAGAGCCTGCTTTAACCAAAAGAGAATCACCATGTCCGTGATAGCCACCTTCAAACTTCACGATATCATCTCGACCAGTAAAGCCGCGCGCTAATCGAATCGCAGACATCGTCGCTTCAGTACCGGAGTTAACCATTCTGACCATTTCGATCGAAGGCATGATCTCTTTTACACGCTCAGCCATCGACACTTCGATTTCTGTTGGCGCTCCGTAGCTAAGCCCTCTGCCAACCGCCTCTCTAACCACATCTAAAATCTCTGGGTTAGCATGACCAGCAATCATTGGCCCCCAAGAACCGATATAGTCTATATAACGTTTGTCATCTTCATCATAGAGGTAAGCTTTCTCAGCTCGCTTAATAAACAGCGGTGTTCCACCAACCCCTTTAAAGGCACGTACTGGAGAATTAACTCCGCCGGGGATTACTTTTTGCGCACGTGAGAATAAATCTTCAGACTGACTCATATATACCTCTAACCTAAAAGAATTTGCTTAGCTTTCTTTCCCAGATGGACGACTAAAATTATCGTTTAGCTTCTGGATCAACTGATCAACATCATTTCGAATGGCGAATAGTCTACCACCAATGCGCTTACTCCAACCAACTGGCTTTATTCTAAATAGACTCGTCCAAAACCTCGTGCTTTTCAAGAACGCAGCCTTAAGGTTTCCGTAGTTTTCTTCAGAGCTTAACGACTTCGAGATCTTTTTGGCTGCCCAACGACGTATAAAGAAGTGTAAAGCCAAGCAGGCAATAACAAAAATGGCGATTATACTTATTCCAAATAAATCATCTATTAACCCAACTGGGTTACTTACCCACTGCTTTAAGGGCCCGAACACCCATAATAAGCTGCCAACAACAGCTGCTAAAAAAGAGAGCGCCATTGCATCGAATGATAAAACACGTTTGCGCCAGCGAGCTCGTGCAAGGCTTAACTGAGGAACAGCCTGTTGCTCTATTTGGTTTGAAAGCGATTCTAGATTGCCAAGCAAGCGGTAGACTCTTTCCGTATTAATTTCCTCCATTCGCTGAGTAATGGCGGCGTAATCCGTATCTCGCTTGGCAACATATCGCGCCCAAACGGCTTCATCCTCAACGGGCTCCGCAATATCTTTATTAAACAAGATAAAAAATCGCCCGGAGCTTAAGCCCGCTTGAACCAAGGCTTTCTGCCAGGCCGCGACAATTGACTCTAAGTTATCTTCTTTGGCTGATGTGTCAATTTGATTCAGTATAAACAAAAACTTGCTACTATCATTCCTTCTCTGCGCCCCTTTAACTAAATGCTCAAGGGTATCTTGCATAGCACCGGGCTCTGGGTGGCGACCATCAAACATGACTAATACTAAATCAGATAAATCAATAATGTGATCAGTCAGCTTTAGTGTCGATTTGCGCTGTTCATCTGCATCAAAACCAGGAGAGTCGATTAAGATCTTGCCTCGCAGTGACTCACTAGGCACTACTTTCATTTGCAAGTAGTTATCAATTTTTGCACCTTCACCCGTTGCAACCGACTCAATTTGTTCACTGATTTGGTAAAATGGAAAGCGCGGGTCACTGTCTAAAGCGATACCAGGAAGCGTGCGGCTTTCGCTATCGGAACTATAGGATATAACGGTAAATCGATCGTCTACCGCTTGATTCCCCGTATCCTGCAACTTCAAACCTAAATACGAATTAATGAAGCTGGACTTACCTGCTGAAAACGTACCAAGTACGGATATCAGAGGCCACCAAGAAATTTGAGTCGTATAAGACTCTCCTAGTTTAAGCAGTCCAATTTTTTGCGCTATTGAATCTAATTTTTTATAACGATCAACAACATCCACCAAAATAGGATTTTCGTCCTTCAAGTGCTTCTGCAAGCTATCCAAACGGTTACGCATCCGTTGTACTGGCGTCATTTATTTTTATCCTATTTAAATGGCTAAATTAAAAACACATAAAAAAACCGGGCCTTACTTTTCAGTAAGACCCGGTCTGCTTTCTTACTATTATTGTGCGTCTAGTAGTTTTCTGATGTTTGTAGCACGCTCAGGAAAAAACAAACCAATAAAACCAACCATGTTAGAAACACGCTCACCATTACCGCCGGCAATCATTGGCTCTGCAATATCTGCGTATAACTCAGCCGCTTTCTTAGGATAACCCTGACGCCAGTACACGTTTCCAAGCTCACCTTTATGTTCAAAAACTGAAGGCTCACGCTCAATTAGTTCAGAATACAAGCTAGCCGCCTTATCAAGACCATTATCCCAATAAGCTTCTCTTGCCATCATCAATAAATCATCACTAGACTTATCGGCTAAATCACTTGTTTCAGCAACAGCGACCGCTTCCTCAGATGAAGCTTCAGAAACTTCCTGAGTTTCAACCTCCACAGCATCAGACGCCTCTTCAACCGCATCAGCCACCTTAGCTTCTGCATCTGTGACAACTTCAGAAGTCGCAGCCACAGCGTCCTCAGTAGTTTCAGTCGCAGTATCAACTGCAGCCAAAACCGCTGTTGTTGCAGCTGCACCTGTCGCAGCTACTGCTGCAACAGCAGGCTTAGTTACTTCTGTAGAAGTCTCAACAACTGTTTCAACTGGCTTTGTTTCTACGGCAGCAGCTGGCTCAACCTTTTTACCACCACCGAAGATAGACGCTAACAGAATTGCTAAAATTCCAAGTCCCCAAACTGTCAACACTACTTTATTGGTGGCTAACCAACGAATCATATCCATCAAAATTCTCCTTATTCTATTCCCCGAAAACCAAGTAAAGTAACCCTTACTTTACTGGCTCTACGACATTACCTGACTCTTTTTTCTCTTTCATAGAGTGCTTGCCATGATGCATTTCATGCATAGCTCCATAGCTTCCCATCATATGGCTCCCAGCATTCAAACCATAAGAATATGCAGGTACAGGAACAATAATTACACGCTGAACTTTAACAGGCTTGCCGTTAGCGTCTAACTTTGGCTCAGCATTCTGCTTTAGCATCATCTGACTGAAGTAATTCATCATTTGCTGCTGCTGTTGCATCATCGCTTCACGATGCTTGGCTTCCATTTCACGCAGCTGAGCTTGATGGTCAAGATTTTGAGTATCAACCGCTGTTACTGCAACCTCTTCAACAGCAGGTGCCTCTGTTACTTCAACTTCTTCCACTTTAGCCTCTTCAACGGCAACCTCAGCAGCTTCTTCTACCTTAGCTTCTTCAACGACAACTTCAGCAACTTCTTCTTTTACTGTTTCTTCAGTTTCCGTCACAGCTTCAGCAGCCACGGCAGTTGCAGCGACAGCCGCTACAGCTTGTACTGCACTTGTAGCTGACTCTTCAGTAGTTTCGGCTTCAGCTACTTCTTCGCTCTTCTCTTGGAATGGGCCTGGAGGAGGAGGAGGTAAATCACCTGTTTCAGCGGTAGCTACTTCTGTTTCACTGTTTGACTCAGTAGTCTCAACAGCAGTGCTAGCCGCAACTTCAGTGGTTTCTGCCACTGTTTCAGTTGCTGTCTGAACTGCTTCCGAAGTTGCTTCCGTAACAGTCTCAGCAGCTTCAGAAGCGGCCTCAGTAACTGTTTCAGTCATCTCAGTAGTTGTTTCAGTGACTGCTTCAGTTGTTTCAGTGACTGCTTCTGCAACTTTTTCCGCACCTTCTGTATCAACAGTTGGAACTTCAGGAGTCATTTCTACTGCTGAAGCCACTGTTTCAGTGACGGCAGTTTGTACTGTTTCAACAGCATCCGTTGTCGTTTCTGTTGCGGTATCAACTACTGCAGCTGCCGTTGTTTCAACTTCAGTAGTCACTTGAGATGCTGTTTCAGTCACAGTGGCTGCAGCGTTTGTTGCCACAGCAGTAACCGCACCTGCCGCACCAGTGGCAGCAAGTTTAGCTTCAGAACTCATGTCGCTGTCATTGTCTGAAAGCAAGATTGCCCCTGAGGCAAAAACAGTTGCAGCAGCAACTGACAAGACACCTTTCTGCATAGATTTCATAACGTTTCCTTCATGCTAAAAGTTAAATTTAGTCTTAATCGTGAGCGTCACACGATCCTGAATTTTTCTATTTATTGTGAGATGAGTAAGAGGAACCTAAAGAATAATTTGGTCCCAAATGCACAAAACGCAACTGATTTAACAGCTTCCGCCACCAAAACTCTGATAGCTTAGTCGTTGAATCATTACAATTTGGTTCATCTGACTTTTTGCTGCTGCCATTATAGACAAAACTATGTGCTGTTGTCGCCTTAGATACTGAATATTTTAAGCCTCATAATGCACAACTCATGCTTTAGAGCGGGCTAATCAAAAACTTGATAATTATTATTAGTAATAAATCGGCAACACTCGCCTAATTTCTCCCCAACGTTCAGTGGTCAGCTTTACCTCTACACCAATAGGAAGCTCAGGTTTTGCCCAAGACTCTGACGTTTCACCTTCTTTGGAAAAAAATGAAACACCCGCGCTAGTCACTCCATCCATGAGCGTCATTTTAACAGGTTCAGCATCGCT
>CALHTA010000276.1 GCA_938038645.1 uncultured Thiotrichaceae bacterium | reverse complement strand
CGATGGTTGCGCCCTGAGCGATCCACTTATCTACGAAGTCTGCATATCTTTCAGGGTTCAGATCGTCTCGTTTCTCCAACGCATCTACCGTTGCATTGGCGGTTTTAAAGGCCGGTAAGATTTTGGTGAATCCATTGGCATATCCACCGATTGGTACGATGCAGCCTGATAACTCAGGCATTGCTTGATCGAAAGCTTCTGGAACGGCGCAGTTTAACAATAGTGCCTCAGGTTTTAGCTCTGCCACTAAAGGCAAGATGTCACTGAGTGCTTCTCCTGAGCGCAGTTTTGTCCCATCTTCATCACTGACTGAGACTGCTAACCAAACCGGCTTATTTTGAGTTTGTGCACCCAGTAAAGCGCCCCGTGCTTGATCTACCGATGACATCGTTTCACATATGAATAAATCCACATACGGTGCTTGAAGACGCGCAACCTCTGCAAATATCTCTGCAGCTTGCTCAGAAGGCGGTGCGATGTCTGGACGATAAGACCAGCCAGTAGGCCCTAGCGACCCTGCAACTTGACCTGAGCCATGAGCATCACGCGACGCCACTGCAATTTCACAGGCCGCTTTATGCAGCGCTTCAAACTGAGACTCAACGTCATGACGCACTAATCGGTCGCGGTGAATGGCGTAAGTATTGGTGGTTGCTATTTCTGCGCCCGCTGCAAAATAATCATCATGAACGCCCCTAACTATCTCAGGATTATCCAGCAATATTTGCGTTGCCCACAGCCCTGTCGGTTTATCTTTGGATCGTGCAACCAATTCTTGGCCCATACCGCCGTCGAGTAAAGTGATGCCCATCGTGTATCTCTCAGTGATGATTTAAGTTGCGACATCATAATTATAAGTTGATGTAAAACCAAGTCATTATGTAAAGGGTTAATTGTTAAGCTGTGACTCAACAATGTCTTTAATAACCGACTTGTCAGTTTTTTCTGCACCTGACAAAGCAGGGATTAAAATTCCTTCTCGGCATACGGCGATGATGGTGATAAAACGACTGTTCGAAACTTCAATATTGCAAGCAACTAAGTGTTGTTGGTAGCTATCAACTAAAGAAATATCGAATTGCTTAAATTGTTGATACGTCTCCTTTTCCAATTTATGACTTTCACCATAGCAAATACGGTAAACCGCAAGTAGAGCAGGGGTATTCGCGATATTTTCAAACGCTTCAATAATGGCGTCTGCAGGGGATAGTTCTGCTTGTTTCCACAAGCTATTGCAAGACGCTATGGACTCTTTTGATAACTCCTCCATCAACGCTAACAGTAGAGCCTGCTTGGTTTTGAAGTTGTTATAGACCGTTGGTTTTGAAACCCCCGCTTCTTTAACCACCAGATCAATTGAGGTTCCTTGATAGCCTTTTTCTGCGAACAATGCCCGAGCGGTATCAAGAATAAGCTGCCTTTTAGACGGACGACCACGTGCCATAGTAATTCTCATTGACTGGAGGAAAATAGTTTATTATATTTACTATACCGTTTAGTTAATAAAATAAAACCTATAGGCAAGATCATGAATGATGAAGGACGTTTCGGTCAATACGGCGGGAGTTTTATCCCGGAAATTCTTTACACAAGTCAGCAGCAGTTACTGAAAGCCTATCGTGAAGCGATGAGTGACAATGATTTTGTTCAGCTAGTGAAATCGGAAATGCAGCATTTCTCAGGCAGACCCACACCGCTGACGTTTTGCGAGAACCTCACAAAGAAGCTTGGTGGCGCTCAAATTTATCTTAAGCGAGAAGATCTGAATCACAGTGGTGCTCACAAAATGAATAACGTTATTGGCCAAGGGTTGCTTGCAAAGCGCATGGGCAAGCCAAGAGTCATCGCGGAAACTGGTGCGGGTCAACATGGTGTTGCATCGGCGTTAGTGTCTGCAAGACTAGGCTTGGATTGCACCGTCTACATGGGCGCACACGACATTGAACGTCAATACCCTAATGTATTTTGGATGAAGCAGCTCGGCGCAAAAGTGGTGCCTGTAACAACGGGTGCAGCCACGCTTAAAGATGCATTGGATGAAGCATTACGCGACTGGTCTTCAAGCTATGAAGATACGCATTACTTAATTGGTACAAGCTGTGGTTGTGCGCCTTATCCTGAGATGGTGGCAGGTTTCCAATCGGTGATTGGTGAAGAAGTAAAAGAACAATCGATGGCACAGTTTGGGAAATACCCCGATCGTATTTATGCCTGTGTCGGGGGGGGCAGTAACGCTTGCGGTGTTTTCTTACCGTTTCTTGATGAAGCAGCTGAATTGGTAGGAGTTGAAGCTGGCGGTCGTGGTGATGCCCCAGGTGACCATGCCATGCGATTTAACACCGACCAAGCGCGATTTGGAATTGCTCAAGGTTTTGCGACGAAGTTCCTACAAAACGATCAGGGGCAACTGCTGCCGACGCATTCGATTTCAGCAGGTTTAGATTATGTCGGTGTATCCCCGATCCTGGCTGATCTTGAAGAGCAAGGAAAAGTGCGTATGTGTAGCGCCTCTGACACGGAAGTGATGGAAGCTTTCAGCATGCTAACGAAATATGAAGGCGTTATTCCTGCCCTAGAATCATCTCATGCAGTCGCCGGTGGATTAAGAGAAGCGGCTGAGATGAGTCCTGAAGAAAGTATCGTGATTAGTATTTCTGGAAGAGGGGATAAGGACATTTTTAATATTGCTAAAGCGCTGCAAGATGAGCCTTTCAATGAGTATTTAGAAAGCTATCTGAAAGAGGAGGTTGCCTAATGAATAATTTGCAGAAATTCATCATAGATGAACGCGAGAGTAAATCTCATCTTATGATGACTCATGTGGTTTATGGTTATCCTA
>CALHTA010000275.1 GCA_938038645.1 uncultured Thiotrichaceae bacterium | reverse complement strand
CACTAATAACTTGCTCGGTAAATTTGCGCGTAACCCCGCTTTTAATAAAGCCTTTGCCGATTAGCCCTAAACGCTGAAACGCGGTTAAGAAGGTGTTGTCGATAAGATTCATTTCAGGAACTGCGCCGTGCCCTAAGCGCTGTTCCGGAATAGCGGCAACCCCCAATTCACGTCGTTCATTAGGACCAAGATGACCACACTCTTTATTATCTATCTTCAGGCTATCGGGCTGAGCGCTGGTAGATTCTCCACTTAGGGCCATCAATAGTTCATCTTGTCCGTTACCTGCAACCCCTGCAATACCAACAATCTCACCGCAGCGTACATCTAAGCTAATTTGTTTTAATGGGATGCCAAACTCATCGGCAGCGGGCAGGCTCAGGTTGTTAACCGCTAAGCGGACTTCCCCAATGTTATCGGCCGTTCTGGTTTCCACCGTTTCGAGTGCTTCGCCCATCATTTTAGCCGCTAGCGAACCGGTGCTTTCATCACTAACACTGACTTCATCAACCCGTTTGCCATTTCTTAAAATAGTGGCGCGATGACAAAGTGCTTTAATTTCATCTAACTTATGGCTGATATAGAGAATCGACAGACCTTCTTCAGAAAGGCGCTTGAGTGTTTCAAAAAGCCTTGCCACTTCTTGCGGGGTTAACACCGAAGTCGGCTCATCCATGACTAACAGCTTGGGTTCTTGCAATAAGCAACGAATGATTTCGATACGCTGACGCTCGCCCACTGACAAAGTGTAGACATGGCGATCAGGATCTAGCGGCAAGCCATAGCGAGTGGATATGTCTAAAATACGTGCTTTAAGCTCAGCCATTTTGACTCGGCTATCCATGCCTAAGGCGATGTTTTCTAAAACAGACAGGGAGTCGAATAATGAGAAGTGTTGAAACACCATCGCCACCCCCATTTGACGTGCAAAGGCTGGGTTAGGCACGGTTACTGCCTTTCCTTCCCACTCAATAGTGCCTGAGTCAGGGGCTAAAATACCGTAAATCATCTTAACTAGCGTTGATTTACCCGCACCATTCTCACCTAACAACGCATGAATTTCGCCTGCGTGTATGGATAAGTCGACATCTTGATTGGCAATGACACCTGGAAATGAGCGCGTCATTTTGGTGAGTTTTAATAGCGGGGTGGAAGTTTGATCACTCATACGTTACCCGATCGATATGCAAGGAAAAGCCCATGGCGATTATTGCATGAAAACTGGGGTCACGAAATATGGAATAGTTTCTGGAAGCAGAAATTAAAAAACCAAAGGGAAGTAGGAAGCAAAAGTGGCTTAAGCTTGCCTACCTCAGCCTTTGGTTGAGGAGGAGGAAATCATCTTACGGTTATTATAATAGCGAAGTGTAGCTGAACGTACAATTGACAAAAACTAATTGTTATGTTTAGAAAATCTGTACTTGAAATTTGAACCTATTTGCATCCAACTGGTTTTTCGTATCACTCGCAGTTCATATATTGACTCATACACGTCATACCACATTGAGCAAGAGCCATCATTTCAGCCATTTTTGATAAATCAGTAGCGTCTTCCATCGCTTCCATTTTCTTCATTCCATCACAGCTGCAATCACAAGCGCCACTGGAGCTACTCTCTTCTTCAGGCTCAGCGTCACTAAAGTCTGTTGTTGGTGCACTGGGCTGTTGACCAGATAATAGCTGATCTAATCCCATTTTTCCGAATTTGTCTTTAAGTCTCAATAACCGCAAGTTTTTATAAGCATCGTATTCAGGAGTACGCCATTCTTCTAACACGTTATTGCCAATAGCCAGCGCCCCAAAAGCAACGCTACCCTCAAATATCGTGGATGTTTTTTTGCCTATCTCGCAAATATCGACTTCGCCGCTACTGCCTGCTATCCGTAATAATGCTGCCATATTGATTTGACAGGTATTGGAAATCCCACTGAACTCAATCGCCGAACGATCATACCGTGTGATTGTTAATGAGCTCGGTTTCTTTTCATTAGGGATGACCAATGTATTACTATTGCCACTCTCTGAAGACATGGCAAACGCCTCAAAAGTACCAGTCTGCCCAAACTCAACTGGCTTTTCCATCATCATGAAAAGGTCTCCTTTTTCACCCGAACTGCCTTCACGGTCACCAACTTCAAGTTGAGCGACATGCAAACGCTGGAAGCCATATAGTAAATCATTCGCCACGGGGTCTGGCAACTCAATACCAAGTCGTCCTTGCAATGCGCCCTCCAACATCGGCATCTGCATAAACTGTCCGTTTCCTCCCATCAGAGAACTAACTGACTTCCCCTTAATCACTAATGGCGCGTGCATGCCGCCTGCCGCAGGAATTCGCCCGACTCCTGTAGAGGCATTAGTTTTTTTACCATTTACCGTCATGGTCGTATAACTCGTACCAAAGGTAAGATTGATCTTTTTCTTGTTACGCTTCGATCCGACGTCTTCAATGTCTGCCGGCACTCTCACTAATACAACTCGAACAGTAACATCCCCATTAAAAACCAACTTATCGGTCGTCCAATAACGGCCAGCCTGAGACCCCGGAATAATCTTTGACGTCCCCTGTGTTGGTGGCAACAGACAGGGGGAGTTTTTCGCCCCCTGTTTATTCAGCAAAGAATAACAATCACCATCTGCATTAGATGTTCCGGCTGTTTTAGACCATCCCAAATATAATTCATTTACTTTCTTCTGACTTCCCAACGCCTCAATATGTAAAGAAGCTTCGGCAATATTCTTGGCCTTAAACCCTTTCAGAGTAATATCCAAACAAAGCCCAGCGTAACGATCTAGGCTGACTGTTTTAACGGGAGCATTGCTATTTTTTGGTCCAACAATGACCTTTTTGCAACCTCCTAGTGAAACGGTATCCCATAAATTTTGCCTCATCTTCTTGTTAAAACGATAATCTGGCCAATTCAGCATTTCTGCCAAAAACATTGGGAAAGCATGCTCTAACCCTTGATTTGCTTTGCCATCATTGTCATCAATCCAGTCATCAACTTTTTTAGTCTGATTTTTAAGGTCTTTAGCGGAAAAGGTTTTATATAAATCATCAAATTTGTTGGTTTTTTTGTTTAGATATCGCCTATCAATATAATCCCAAAAGCCATTGCTGCGATAACCAAGCAAGCTTTCATAGGCATAGCCAAACTTCTTTCCGCGAGGCTGCAAATTTAATGGCACATGATAAGGTCGCGTTAGGAAGAAACGCTTAGTATAAGGACTGGAATAAGGCCCATGATAGTCCTTGCCCGTTTTATCATTGGTCGCCTTAATCGCGACATAGTCAGCGATGCCCTCGCTAATCCAGTTATGCGCGCTGGCACATTTACCTTGCAGCAAATATTTCCAGCGATCAAATTGATGTACATGCCCCATTTCATGCAAAGTGAACATATCAAATACTGTTTTATTGGTTTGCCATACATCCTGCGCTTCTGAAGAAATTTGGATTGGTGCTGCCATGGTTTTAGCGGTATTCGCTGAGCAGCCACTCACAGCCATAATACCTTTTCTGTCACCTAGAAAAAGCAGGTTTGCATCACGCCCAAACGATTTAAGCTTTCCCGTCGGTCGAACACGTCCGGGTGCTGCGAAACCCATTGCCTCATAGGCCTTGGAGGCATCGGTAAAAGACCCCTCTAGGGCCTTAATAAAAGGCGGGGTGTAGTATCGGCGAAGCTCCGCGGGAGTATGTGGGTCACCTGCAAACTTTTGTAATTGCTCATCAATAAAGGTGCTACCTTGCTTACAACCTGCAGAGCCAAGGTTTCTATCAACTCTAGCCATGAAATCAGCATCTTGATAACTGGCTTTTAGTGAAGCATTAAAATTTAAATCACCTATCGCGTTAAAGCCCTTGGTCCCATGACAAGTAAATTTCCATTCATAAGGAGGGTGCCCAGCTTGCGCTAGTAATTGCTGCGTAAAGCTGACACAACTGAGGATCAAAAGAAATAAACTAATGAATTTAATCATTGATTCACCCCCTGCTCTAAGTCCCTTATTGCTTTTATTACTGCGACATCTAAGTTTGCACCATCATCTTTTTCTGATGCCTGCACATGCTTATAAACATGCAGTAGCTGTCCTAGTGCCTCTACAAAAAACACATACGGCGCAGGCTCAAATACATCTTTCAGCGGGCTGGATTCTAGTAGTTGGAGCAAGGCTTCCTCCCCTACTTCTTCATAAAGGCGAACGCGCAGAAAGAGCCGCTCACTAAAGGAATCAGCTTGATTAAACTCCTCCGATAAAGGAGGCTCTGTTTTAGTTAAAAGCTGTTGGGTTACTGATAGCAATGTAAGCTCTTGCTCAATGCTGAGCGGAGAATCTAATTCACCGAAATCATGAGCGGATATCGCTTGGACATTCAGCGTAAGAAAAATAACCAGTAGAGATCTAAGCAGATTAATTCTTTTCATAAGGCAAGATTTAAGGTGATGGCTCAAGAATGATTGATTGCCCCGTTAATAATAGTCAATCATCCTTGCATTTCCAGTAACTGATAAATAATTACTCAAAATATGAGTAATATTAAATAAGTTTTTTCACCCTGTTCTACCCGCTAAAAAAAGTTCACGGACGTTAACTCGTGCTCTTAATCTTACGGCTAGTAAATATAATCCACCTAGTTTTCTGTGTAAAAATAACGCATCAGCAGGAGGGGTATGCCAATAATCTTGCTCCATACTCAGTTTCATCCCTGCATCTTTTACTTTTTCCGTTATATTTGAAGCGCCAAAGTCATAAACGCCGTCATAAGATAAAGGCTCGCAAGCTTGAACAAACAAATCAACCACGGTTGCTTGCTGCTCAGCCTTAATATCTTCTTCAAAAAAACCAATTGCCTGAGCGCCGGCTTCAATACCCTCTCGATCGTTTTGCGTCGCCGCAAACATCAGCCCCGCATAAGCATCCGCAATGTCACTTGAATATTCGCGCGTTGCGCCAAAATCTAACAAAATCAATTTGCCGCTTTCACTATCATATTGGTAGTTAGCAAAATTAGGATCGGTCTGTATCAAGCGAAACTCAAATATTTCTCTAAATAGTAGCGACAGTAAAAGAGTAATTACACGATCTCGGTCTTCCTGTGGGCCGTTCTCTAATGACTCGATAGGCGAGCCCGTCACAAAAGACATCGCTAAAACATTGTTTGTCGTTAGATCATCATAGATTTCTGGTAATAAATAATCTGGCTCATCGGCTAACAGCTCACGATAGCGTTTTAATGAAGCTGCTTCTTGCTCATAGTCAGCTTCAATATGTAGCTGCTGTTTGGCTTCTTCTAAGAGTGGTTTGTAATCGAGTGTTTTAGGAATCATTCCAGAGACACGCAGCAGCGTCGCCACATTATCAACATCACTATCAATGCTTTCTCTTACTCCAGGATACTGTATTTTCAAAGCAAGATGACGACCGTCTTTTGTGTGAGCAGAATGCACTTGCCCGATTGATGCTGCCGCAACGGGCTCAAATGAAAACTGCTTGAATTTAAGATTCCATCCCTTTCCCCAATTTTCTTCCAACACTTTATTGAGCTGGCTCAACGGCATTGACTTCGCATCGGAGCGTAAACGAGACAGTATTTCAGTCATTTCAGGCGGCAGCAGATCACCCGTATCCATTGACATCATCTGGCCCACTTTCATGGCAGCACCGCGCAGCTGGGCAAGTTGATCAGTGATTCGTTTAGCGTTACCCGGGGTTAACAACATCTCGCTGGCTTTAGGGCGATTGCCCTTGGCAAGCTGTCGCGCCCCTTCTGCTAGCATGCCACCGCCTATCCCAGTCGCTAAAGAACCTAGCTTGGCAAAACGTGAAAGCCGACCAGCGGGCACTGCCGAGGTATTTTTATTCTTTTTCTTGTCATCTTCCATCCTAAAC
>CALHTA010000274.1 GCA_938038645.1 uncultured Thiotrichaceae bacterium | reverse complement strand
TGCGGGAATCTGTGCACTCATCCTAACCATGGGCATTGCGCGCTACTCCTTCACCCCGATGATTCCTTACATGGAAGATCAGGCGGGCATGACTGAAAGTCTTTCAGGTTGGCTAGCCGGATGGAGCTACATCGGTTACCTCGTCGGGCTATTCATCGTTTGGTTGATGAAAGATCTCAAGTTAAAGGATTATTTCTATCGCTACGGTTTGTTTTTAGCCGTTTGCAGCACGGCGATTATGCCGCTGCTGGATCATAGTTTGATCTGGTACCTCAGCCGTTTCTTTGCTGGCATCTCAACCGCCTTTGGCTTTATGTTGGGCACGGGTCTGGTTTTAAAATGGCTCATGCACAATAACCAAAAGCAGGAGATGGGATTACACTTTGCAGGTGTTGGCTTAGGTATTATTGTGAGTGCACTAGTGGTGGAGTTTGCCGCTAATCAAGCGAGCAATTACCCCTTGCTAGCAGATCTTGGCTGGAAAGGTCAGTGGTTTACTCTAGCTGCAGTTGGCTTGTTACTGTCCATACCAGCTATGCTGCTAATGCCGCTGCCTAAAACTGAAGAAATCGAAGCATCAACGAGTGTTGACCAAAGCAATGAGCCTTCAGCGAAGTGGCTAATGCTCCTGACTATTGCTTACATTTGTGCTGGTTTTAGTAACACGGTGAATATTACATTTACCTCGTTAATCACAGAGCATATTCCCCTGAAAAGCGAAGGGTCTATTATGTGGTTATATGTCGGTTTAGCTGCAACACCAGCGCCGTTTATATGGGACCGTGTGGCACGTAAAGTGGGCTACCTCAACTCGATTCGTGCGGCGTTTGCGATTAACATTGCTAGTAATTTCCTGATGACTGCCTCAACTTCATATGCGGCTATTACGCTCAGCTCGCTGCTATTTGGTTTTGCGTTTATGGGGATTGTATCTTTGACGCTGACGATTATCGGTAACAAATACCGGCATCGAGCGACGCAGGTGATGGCGCAGCTGACGCTGGGTTATTGTATCGCACAGATTATCTCACCGATTATTGCCGGTGTGATTGCAGAGCAGACAGGGAGCTTTAATGTGTCTCTATTTGTGGTCAGTGCAATCATGGTTATCGGCATGCTGTGCTTATCGATGATGAAACGAGAGTAATTTTATTTCCTTTTTTGAGACTTATTCGCTAGGGTTAATATCCTAGCGAATAATAAAAAAGGAACCGATATGAAAAATTACGCAATGCTTTTTATGCTTCTGTTTTCCTGTGCAGTTGCTCAAGCCAACAACAATCCTTGGCAGTTAAAGAAACAGCAGAACGGCATTAGTGTGAGTCAGCAAATGACTGATTCAGGATACCCCATTACGCGTGGATCCTTAGAAGTCGACTCATCTGCTGACGCCATTATTACCGTTATACGCGATAATTCAATTTGCCAGAGATGGTTATTTTCTTGCAGACAAAGCAAGCTTATTCAGCAAATAACACCGACTACTCGGCTTGATTATGCGGTCATTGACTCACCCTTTTTATATGCCGATCGTGACCTCTACACCTTCACAGAGTTTTCATACGACCGCGCCACACAAACCGCAGTCATAAAAATGTCTGGTAGAGAAACTCATGATAAAGGTCAACCTGGAAGAGTCAGAATTAAAGACCTTCAAGGCTATTGGAGTATGAAAAAAATCTCAGCCAACCGAACAGCTTTGACTTATCAAATGTATAGCAACCCGCAGTTGATGGCGTCTGGTTTTTTAAATAGCCATCTGGTTGATTCTGTTTTTCATACCTTGAAAAATTTAGCGGCTGTTGCGAAAGAAGCTAAGTTTAAAAACGCCAAAGTGGCAGAGCTCAAGTAAAACGGCTGCCAAGTTGCGGCCCTTAGACTATTAATTAATAGAACAATTAGGTCTAAAAAGGCTTATAGGCATACTCAGGTATTTGAATAGTATTCAATTTGTATACAATAATGCGCGCTAATATGTTTACATATCCCACCTTAGATATTACCTGAGATTAAGCAAGCATGACTGATGCAAGAGACCAAGCGGCACTGGATTACCACCGCTTCCCAACGCCTGGAAAGTTGGAAATCACCCCGACTAAAAGAATGGACACACAAGAAGATTTAGCCCTCGCCTATTCTCCAGGGGTCGCAGCAGCCAGCAGAGCCATCGCAGAAGATCCGGCAAAAGCCGCCGACTACACAGCCCGCAATAACCTTGTCGCCGTCATCACTAACGGAACAGCGGTGTTAGGCCTAGGTAATATAGGGCCGCTAGCAGCCAAGCCAGTCATGGAAGGTAAAGCGGTCTTATTCAAAAAATTCGCAGGCGTTGACTCGTTTGACCTTGAGCTAGATGTAACGGACGTTGATCGGTTTGTTAGTGTGGTTAGCGCGCTTGAGCCAACCTTTGGTGGCATCAACTTAGAAGATATAAAGTCTCCCGAATGCTTCGAGATTGAAACTCAGCTCAAAAAGATCATGTCGATCCCAGTGTTCCATGATGATCAGCACGGCACCGCTATTTGCGTCGCCGCAGCCATCGTGAATGGCCTATTCGTCGCAGACAAAAAAATTGAGGACGTCAGATTAGTTTGCTCAGGTGCGGGTGCAGCCGCAATTGCCTGCTTAAACCTTTTAGTCTCTATGGGGTTACCTCGTGAACACATTATTGTTAACGATTTAGACGGCATCATTTTTGAAGGTCGGGGAAAAGGCTTGAATGATTACAATGTTGCCTATGCCACTAAGAGCGACGTTCGAACGCTAGAAGATGCAATGGACGGTGCAGATGTATTTTTAGGACTGTCAGCACCTCGTGTACTTTCACAGGAACACGTTAAAAACATGGCTAAAGACCCTTTGATTCTAGCGCTGGCCAACCCTGAGCCTGAGATTCTTCCTGAGTTAGTTAAGGAAGTCAGAGAGGATGCGATTATCGCAACAGGCCGAAGTGATTACCCCAATCAGGTTAACAACGTACTGTGCTTCCCATTCCTGTTCCGCGGAGCTTTAGACGTTGGTGCGACTGAGATTAATGAAGCGATGAAAGTTGCCGCCGTACAAGCAATTGCAGATCTGGTACGCACGCCAGCACCAACAAGAGTGTTGGAAGCTTATGGCGTTGACTCTTTAGACTTCGGTCGTGACTACTTTATACCAAAGCCGTTTGATGCTCGCCTCATGGAAATCATTCCAGCACGGGTAGCACAAGCGGCAATGGACTCGGGCGTTGCTACCCGTCCGATTGAAGATATGGATGCTTATATCGCAAGCTTGATTTAAAATATTAGCAAGATCACCCACGTTAAGGATTATTTGAAATGACGAGTAAAAATAGCTACTACGCACCTCGAGGTGGGCTGCCACCACAGACACAGTTATTGA
>CALHTA010000273.1 GCA_938038645.1 uncultured Thiotrichaceae bacterium | reverse complement strand
TAACTTTGACGCTCGCATCGCATACAAAATAAGTGATGAACCTACGACTAACACTAAGAAGATCAGAATAAATAAACCGCGCTCTGGATCACTAGCAAAAGCATGTACTGATGTCAGGACACCTGAACGCACTAAAAAAGTCCCTAACAAACTCAATGAGAAGGCAAAGATAGCCAGCAGAATCGTCCACGACTTAAACGCAGCGCGCTTTTCAGCAACCGCTAATGAGTGAATGAGTGCTGTTCCGACCAACCAAGGCATTAAGGATGCATTTTCTACTGGATCCCAGAACCACCAACCGCCCCAGCCAAGTTCGTAGTAAGCCCACCAACTACCAAGAGCGATACCTATTGTCAAAAACACCCAAGCTACATTGGTCCAAGGGCGCGCCCAACGTGCCCAAGCTGCATCGAGCTTACCGCCTAACATTGCGGCAATAGCAAAAGCAAAAGCCACGGAAAAGCCAACGTAGCCCATATAAAGCATCGGTGGGTGAATCGCCAATCCCGGATCTTGTAGTAGCGGATTCAATGTACGACCTTGTAACGGTATCGGGAACTGACGTTCAAACGGATTTGAAGTAAGCAGCATGAACAAAAGGAAGCCAACGCCGATCATCCCCATAACACTGAGCACGCGCGCTAGCATCACCGAAGAGATGCCTTTGCTAAATACAGAAACTAAATAAGCCCAAACACTTAACGTCAAACTCCAAAGTAGTAAAGAACCTTCATGTGCCCCCCATACTGCCGAAACTTTATAAATCGTGGGCATAAAAGTATTAGAGTTATTTGCAACGTAAAGCACTGAAAAGTCACTTTCCAGAAAAGCGGCTGTCAAACAAGCAAATGAAACGGCTAACAATACGAACTGCGCGCGGGCCGTTGGCTTTGCCATCGCTATCCACTGCGCGTTATTCGTTGCAGCGCCTACCATTGGAAAGATAGATTGCACAACTGCGACCACTAACGCGAGCACTAAGGCGAAATGCCCAATCTCAGGTATCATTGATAAGTCGCCTTTTCAGTAGTGGTTGCAGGAGCTTTAACTTTGTCAGGCTTTCCAGGATACGAATGCTCTTTTGCCAATATATCGTCTAACTCTGGTGGCATATACTCAGCATCGTGTTTAGCTAAAACTTCTTCCGCCATGAATCGACCGTCATCATCGAATTTTCCTTTGACCACGGCGCTTTGCTCTTCTTTGAATAAATCAGGAAGGATTCGATCGTAATTGACCTTTACTTCATGCCCACGGTTATCCGTCAGCACGAAGCTTAAGTCTAAGCTAGATTCACTCCGGATTAAGCTGTCTTTCTTAACCAACCCACCTAATCGAACCAAGCGATTCTTTGGCACTTCACCCGCCATGACGGTTTCAGGTGAATACAAATAGGCCATATTGCTTTGCATCGCCTTGGTAATCATTGCTGAGGCAGCACCCACGGTACATAGCCCTAATATAATAAAAATTATTCGCTTATTTCGTGCTTTCATAATCTTTAGTGCCTGTTTAATGCTTAGAAGCTTGGCGACGTTTCTGACGCTGAATATTCTTTAATAAGCTTCGATGTTGAATCTTTAATACGATGGGTTCAAGCAGCATGAGAAACAAGACCATACCCATTGAGCTCCATACATAAAATCCGTAGCCGCCCATGGCAAAAAACTCACTCATTTCTTCACCTCTAAACGTTCCACCCACTGCGTGTGGCTTTCACGTTGTAAAATAATATTTCTCACTCTCATTAATATCACTGCAAAGCAGTACATCCAAAAACCTGCCGTGACTACCAACATCGCAATAAGGATATTTGACTCAACTCGTTTCAATGATGACTCCTGATGCAAAGAAGCGCACTCATTTGGATCGGGACAATTAATCGAATAATAAATTACTGGCACAATGGCTAATCCAACCATAGCAAGTACCGCTGATGCTCGATCAGAACGTCGATTGTCTTCTATTGCAGACTGTAACGCGATGTAACCGATATAAAGAAATAACAAAATCAATTGTGAGGTCATTCTTGGGTCCCAGTCCCACCAGGTTCCCCAGCTGGTTTGTCCCCAAAAAGCACCCGTCCACAATGACAAAGCAGTCATAATGGCACCGGTTATCGCGGTAGCCGACGCCATCATGTATGACATCCGGGTATTGAAAATTAATCCAAGTACTGCCCAGGCGACCATTACCACGTAAAGCCACATCGCCATCCAGGCACTTGCAACATGTACATAAATGATTCGGTAGTATTGTTTTTGATCACTCAACACATCGGGTGTTTCAAAAAAACCCCAGTACAAACCACCCATAATTAACACAATCGCTAGCGTCATAAATACAGGAATCATCTTGCCTGCCAGCGGGTAGAAGCTGGAAGGTGAGGAATATTTAAACCAATTAATTGCCATTCATGTCATCCTATTCCACTGATATGCGAAGAGACGCGGCCGTCGCTAACGGTGTGAACACAAGCGCCAGCAATAAAAATGCCAGCAATAATAAATAATAAGGTTGCAAGGATACATCACCTTGCATGGCCGCTTCGATAGCTCCTGAGCCATATACCAATACAGGTATGTATAAAGGCAGCACTAGCAAAGAAACCAAGATGCCACCACCACGTAAACCCAATGTTAACGCAGCACCGATTGCACCAATCATGCTGAGTATTGGTGTGCCAATTAGCAAGACCAACATTAACGTGCCTATTGTTGAAGCTGACAAATGATACTGAAGACCAGCTAAAGGTGCGATTAACACCAGCGGCAAACCAGTCAAAAGCCAGTGAGCCAACGTTTTGGCAAACACTAAAACGGACAAAGGCTGAGGAGTCAGTAACATTTGCTCCAGGGTGCCATCAGCATAGTCATTAGCAAATATACGTTCTAGCGCTAAAGTAGATGCAAGTAAGGCGGCTACCCACACTACACCCGGCGCAATTTTTTGCAATACGGCTTTTTCGAAACTAATTCCTAACGGGAAAATACTAACCACTATGATAAAGAAAAACAGCACCGTGAATATATCACTGCGCCGTCTTAGTGCCAGCAAGAGATCACGTTTTAACAATGCTAAAAAAGAATCAAACATAGCGATCTAGCGACACCCTAATGAGTTTTTCTTCAGGAATCGGCAGCGCTTGGTGCGTGGTTAAAATGGCCATGCCTCCCTGCTCTACCTGTGTGACTATGACTGACTGCAATAATTCAACGGCTGCTGCATCTAACGCTACAAAAGGCTCATCTAGAATCAATAATGATGCTTTGCTAAGCAGCAAACGGCTTAGAGCCACTCGACGCTGTTGTCCTTGTGATAATTTACGAACGGGTGTTTCTTCATATCCCGAAAGGCCAAAACGACTAAGGGCTTCGTCAGCTTGTTCTTCAGAAACTGATTCACCTGCTAAACGACTCAGCACTTGTAAATTTTCAACAGGATTTAGGTCTAACTTAAGAGCGTTTTGATGACCCAGATAAAATAGATCTTTATAAAAAGTATCCTCAGATGATCGAGTCAGCTCGCCCTTCCATTTAATCGTGCCAGCATCAGGCAAAAACAAACCGCAAAGACTTCTCAATAATGTGGTTTTCCCACTGCCATTCTTCCCTTCAAGCCATATAAGCTGACCAGCGGACAGTTCGAAAGTTAATCCTTCGAATAGGCAAATATCACCACGGCTGCATTGCAATTGATTGACGGAAAGTGTCACAGCTAATTTATCTTATAAATAATAACGAGATTATATAAGAAGCCCTCACGTAAGGGCACCTCTAATACTTGCATTAACTATTAATGAATCCATACTATAAGGAAAGATTCTAAATAGTTTAGTGGAATAACAAATGAAACATATAAAGAAAGCAGCTTCTTACTCAATGGTAGGTGGTTTGGGTCTAGTCGTCATTGCCAATTTACAAGGCTGCGCACCAGACGCCCCTGAAGCACCCGCGCCTGAGCAACGCCAACAACAAGAAAACATTGGTCAATTAGAGCAAGACTTACAAAACCAGAATTATTTTCTAGTGATCGCTCAGAAGACTGCGAACCCAGACACTTACGAATTAGCGGAACGTTACCCAACAGAAGGCGCGACCCGTGCCGTGCTTAAAACCTTGGACGGCAAGGAAAGAGTACTGAGCAATGAAGAGTTAACGGCTCTGGCCAAAGCTGAAGCTGATAAAGTTGAAGCGGGTACCTCAAATCTAACGAAAGAAGCATCGGCAACTTCTGGCGGTGGATTAAGCTTAGGTGAAATGATTCTAGCAAGCGCCGCAGGTTCTTTGATTGGTGGGATGATTGCCAATCGACTCGCCAACAACGCAAATGCCAAAGCGCGTACCCAGGCAAGTACTCGCCCAGCGGCCAGTGTGGCTAGTACAAACAACAGAGCAAGAAGCGCCCCACGCGCTAAAGCTAAGCCTAAAAGCGGCTTCTTCGGCGGCTTGTTTGGTAATAAGAGTTCATCTCGCGCAGGCAGCTTTGGAGGCTAAACCTTGTTAACTACTCAAACAGTAGAGCCAGTCAGTCAAGAACTGATGGAAGAAATTGGCTTTACATGGCACACCGACCCAGACGGCTCAGCCTATGTCGCACCCGAACTATTGCCGGTAAGCGAAGCAGAAGCCGAAGCTTATTATGAGGCTGCAAACACGCTTTACGATATGTTCATCGAAGCTGGTCAGCACGTTATTGATAACAACTTGTTTGAACAGTTGGGCATTTCAGAAAGCATTGTGCCTTTAATTAAGCTGAGCTGGGATGATGACGATTGGCACCTTTATGGCCGTTTTGATTTTGCCGGTGGAGTTGATGGTAAGCCGATTAAACTATTAGAATTTAATGCTGACACAGCAACAAGCCTTTTTGAAACATCGATAATCCAATGGGCCTTGCTTAAGAGCAATGGAATGGATGAGTCGGCACAGTTTAACAATGCCTTCGAAATGATCGGTCAAAATTTCCGTCGACTCATCACAAACGATGATGGCCTCGAAAAGTTTGACGAGTATTACAATAACGAACGGATATTATTCTCAAGCGTTCGAGACTTGCCTGAAGATGAGCAGACCACTCGCCTATTGCAACGTATAGCCATTGAAGCTGGTTTTAGTACTGACTTCACTTACATGGATGAGACTGGATTTCTTCCTGATGAAGGCATATTTAACAAAGACCAAGATTTAACTAACTTTTGGTTTAAGTTATGGCCTTGGGAGGATATTGCTGCCGATGAACCTGAACTACTAGATTTGCTTACAGACATCGCACGAAAGAGAACTGCAGTGGTTATCAACCCTGCCTACACGCTGCTATTCCAGAGCAAAGGAATTCTTAAAATTCTGCACGAGTTATATCCAGACTCACCGTATTTATTAGCAGCAGACGACAAACCACTTGATAACGTTAAGCAGGTTTCAAAGCCTTTGTTTGGGCGTGAAGGCGGCAACGTGAGTATTTTAGATGCTAATGGTGAAACAGTAGAATCGGTAGATGGTCCCTATGATATTCATCCCATGTTATATCAAGAGTATGCCGAACTTGCTGTAGATGACCAAGGTCGCTCTTATCAAGCAGGCGTTTTCTTTGCTTGGGAAGCATGTGGCTTAGGTTTCCGTCGTGGAACCAAAATCCTGAACGACACGGCGACATTCGTTCCGCATGTAATCATCTGAGAAAATACCCCGCCACTGTAGGGTGGGCGGGGGATAAACTCCCTTGCAACTTATAATTTTCGCTTATAGCAGTCAAATTCAAAAAAGGCTCTAAGTGAATCATCGCAAAGGCGTTTCGATAATTCGAACAAATTTTAAACATGACCATAGATTAATAACTATAGTCCATCATCATATCTTCCGTAAAAATAAATTTACGACTATTGCACACTAAAGCACCACTCTACCTAGCTCACTACCTAGTATTAGGTATTAATCTTTCGCTTGGCATAAATTTTAAACTGGTGTAGAACCATGCTAATCTAGTTAATAAGCCCACCCTTACTTGGAGCTTTTGCTTTCATTATGCATCAAACCGAAACACAAACAATCAGTGTAATGATTGTTGAGGATGATCCCGTCATTCTTGAGCGCTTGTCCAATGTTGTGCAAAGCAATGACCGCTTATCACTGCAAGCCAGTGTGTCGACGGTTTCAAAAGCCAAAGCGGA
>CALHTA010000272.1 GCA_938038645.1 uncultured Thiotrichaceae bacterium | reverse complement strand
GATTGTCAAAGAAGATTTAGGGCGTACAGCTGCACTTGAAATGGCTCGGTCTATGGTCACGCCGATGGTTCGTTCGGGTGGGCAATCTCAATTTAGCCCTGCTTTGCATAGGCAAGCTTTAGACTCAACGGGTCGATTTGATCATTTACACCAGTGGATTTCTGTCAATTTAAAGTCTGACCTTCGAGTGGATGTTCTCGCTGAGCAAGTCAATATGAGCGCTCGTAATTTCTCACGGCTGTACTCGTCACAGATGAAAATCACACCCGCTAAAGCAGTGGAAGCCATTCGTGTTGAGGTTGCAAGAGAACTGCTTGAAACAACAGCGTTAGGGGTGGAAGAAATCGCCAGGCGCTGTGGATTTAATGATGATGAAAGAATGCGCAGGGCCTTTATGCGAAGCCTAAAAACGTCGCCAACAGAATACCGATCACACTTTCAATCAAAACAGACTATTTGAAGATACCTTAGTAGATCCACGTTACTAAGATATCAACCCAAATTGATTTAATATTCAGCCTCTATACTCATGCTCAAAGCAAAAAGACTGTTACCACCGGTGACATTGCCTTCAATCCCTAATAACGTTTCATTCTCAACAATCTGATTAAAAAACGCTGACTTTGAAAGCTCATTAAAGTCAGCGTCAAAATACACTGTCGTGCTATCACTCATCACTTGAACGCCAAACAACGTGAGCTCGCTTAAATTTCGATCGATAGCACTGGCAGTTCCAGATAAATAGCTACTAGTAATTGCAGATATCAAACTCAATCTATCGGCTAGGAATACTCCTTCAACATTTCTTCCGCTGACAAAAACAGAATCCCCTACCAAGAAATCTGCTAAAGCGATTGAGTAATTATCTTCAATAGTTTCATCAGATATTAGCGTAAAGTTATCGATACTAACGTTCTGCCCTAGTAAGCTAATCGTTTGATTCTGCAAATCAATCGACTCAATATTAGCCTCTAGTAAAACTTCGTCTTCAATATTTAGTATTTTAATGCTCTCTGCAAAAAGCACATTTTGAGCATTAACAGAGCCTGTAATAATCAGGTGTGAGTCATTCGATATATCAGCTGCCGCCCCGTTGATATAAGTGGTAGACGTGCTGGTTAACACGGATACGCCATCTAACTCAAAACTCGATGATGAGGTGAATTGGGTAACGAACCCTTCAATTTCATAATAGATATTCTCTTCTAGCTCATCATCGTTAAGCGTAATCTGCAATGCTGACAGAGTGCCGTTGTTGATGTTTTCTTCAGCGCTCACCGTCACGTATTGATCGTTAGCGAGAGCTGCTGCGTTCACACCCATAAAATCTGCCATTGAATAGTCGATGCTAATATTGTTGATGCTGAAGGTTTGAGCAGATGAATCTAAATTACTGATAAAGCCTTCCAATTCTAAGCTTGAGCCTGGCACGTAGGTCTCACTGATCAAGTTGATACTACTGGCTAGTATTTGATTGTTAACGCTAAAGCCTGACACCTCGACTACGTTATCGAGCTTTAGATCAGACAGCTTATTAAAACCATGCAAAACAGTGAGGCTGTTGGTATTTACTTTTTGTCCTAATACTTCGATTGATTTCCCAGAAGCAACCGAAGTAACCACGCCTTCCAACAAGTCGGTAAAAATAACTTCGTTAGCTGTGCCAGTGGTTTTGTTGCTATCTATTGTGCCGTTGATTCTTACAATTTCTCCCGTACTAAAATCCCCTTGAGATTTAGAGCCAACTCCATCACGAATAAAGGTTGCATTATCGGTGTTAAATTTGACGCCATTGACATACATGCTGCCAAACCCAGTCAATCTTCCAACTGAGATCCCTGTCCCTCCGATTCCATTGGCAAGCTGAAGTGAGTCCGAACCGCATGCGTTGAGTAGGATACAAACTAAGATGATCGGTGCTTTACCCCTTAACGATGGGATTTTTTTTATCAAACTAATCATGTGTTTTATCCTCAAGTTCATGAAAGGCGTACAACCCTATATTGATTCTTTTTTTACTTTCTGTTTTTGCTAAATCTTTGGCTTTTAGCTGCATCGCCAACTCATTAATTTCAAGCAACGTCTTCATCCCTTTGTCCGCAATGACTTCCTGTAACTTCTCTATAGATTCATCACTTAGCCCATCGTAATAAACACAGCGTTCGAAAAAAGTAGACTCTTTGCCAATCAGATTAGTCGTTGCAGCAGACAAGTGATCTGAAATGTTATGCCCTAGGAAGAAAGCTTTTTCATCGAAACCCTTACTAGGTATAAAAGCTTCCGTGTTTAATTTGACCTGACCCGCGTTATCAACAACGGCTACGCCTTGGTTTAACCATTCATCTAGCACTACTTTGGGTCGAATGTCTTTTTTACAAACGCTCTCAACTAACGCTTCAAAACTTGGCTTGCCTTCATCCGCCGATAGCGGCAATACAAGCGGTTGTTTATTGTCATCAAGGTACTCAGCCTCTCCTATCCAGCGAGCAATGACTCGAGTACTGATGTCTACATTAGATGGCGTCGTTTGGTCAGTTGTCACTTGATTACGTAAACGCTTGATATCTTTCCTGTGCACACCCGTTAAAAGGCTTAGGCGTGTATCCGTCTGTGCTTTGTCTGGCAGTCGAAAATTTTCATTAGCCACTTCGACATAAACACTTTTTAGGATTTCAGATAGCTGTGGAAACGTAATTCTGAAATTTATTAGCAGGCGCACTAATGGCCTAAGCACTTTACGTACCGCCGTCATCAT
>CALHTA010000271.1 GCA_938038645.1 uncultured Thiotrichaceae bacterium | reverse complement strand
CCATAGCTGCTTTTGAACTTTAGCATTCCCATACCAGCCTTCAACACAATGAAATCTAGCGAGTACCCGTTTAACGTTTCCATCCAATATTGCTTGTTTTTGTTTGAATGCTATTGAAAGGATGGCGCCAGCGGTTGAGCGACCGATGCCACTGAGCGCTGTGACTTCCTCAAGTGAGTCCGGAAATTCACTGGAGTGTTCATCTCTTATTTGCTGGGCAGCTTTATGCAAATTTCTTGCTCGCGCGTAATACCCAAGGCCTGACCAATGCTTTAAAACGTCATCAATCGGTGCGTTAGCTAGTGATTCCAAATCTGGAAAGCTAGACATAAACTTTTCATAGTAGGGAATCACTGTGGCGACTTGTGTCTGCTGCAACATTATTTCTGAAATCCATACTCGGTAGGGCGTTATGGGGTGCTGCCAAGGTAAGTCCTTGCGACCATGCTGGTCAAACCAGTCTAATACGCGCTCAGAAAATTCAGGAATGGTTGTCATGGGTAAACAGAGGTTTAAAAAATTCGAGTGTAACCTATTGCAAGCCAAAAAAAAGGCCGAAGCAATTACTGCTTCGGCCTTTAAGTTTTGCTTAGTGCTTAGTTGTTAACCTTTGGTGAACTCTGGGTAAGCTTCCATACCACATTCGCCAATATCAACACCTTCGTACTCTTCTTCTTCGCTAACGCGAATTCCCATGATGGCCTTAATAATTAACCATACGATGAGTGAGGCAAAAAATACCCAAGCAAAGATAACCCCAGCGCCAACTAACTGACCAGTAAACGTAGCGCCATCTTTAGTTAGTGGTACTGCTAGAAGTCCCCACAAGCCAACTACACCATGTACTGAGATTGCACCGACTGGATCATCAATGCGTATTTTGTCAAAGAACAAGATAGAGAACACGACTAGAACACCACCAATAGCACCGATAGCCGTTGCCATTATCGGAGATGGAGTATCAGGTGAAGCGGTAATCGCAACTAGTCCAGCCAAGGCACCGTTTAACACCATAGTAAGGTCAGCTTTACCAAATAGCATTTTTGCAACCATCAATGCGGCCACTACACCACCCGCAGCGGCAGCGTTAGTATTAAGGAAGACCATTGCAACTGCGTTTGCATTTGCGATATCGCCAAGCTTTAATACCGAACCACCGTTAAAGCCGAACCATCCCATCCAAAGAATGAATGTTCCAAGTGTTGCTAGTGGTAAGTTTGCTCCCTGAATAGGATTAATCTTGCCATCTTTACCGTACTTACCCTTACGAGCGCCTAACAATAGTACGCCTGCTAGTGCAGCGGCAGCACCTGCCATGTGAACAATTCCAGAACCTGCGAAGTCAGAGAAACCAAATCCAACTAAACCAGCAGCTTCATCTGCATCGCCAAGATTAAATAGACCGAATACTGACTTTCCACCCCAAGTCCAAGCACCTTCCATAGGGTAGATGAATGCAGTCATTACCACCGCAAAAACAAGGAATGAGAAAAGCTTCATACGCTCAGCAACAGCTCCTGAAACAATTGACATCGCTGTTGCTACAAACACAACCTGGAAGAAGAAGTCAGATGCGTTAGAGTAGACAGCGCCTCCATCAAAGCCTGCTTCAGCAGACTCTGCTAAAACGGTAGCGACCATAGCATCAGCACTTTCTGCACCGTCCAATGCGATGTTGCCAAGGAATAAAGTACTTCCTCCGTCGCCATACATAATATCGTAACCAATCACAAGATAAGCCGTACAAGCAATTGCGAATAACGCGACGTTTTTTGTGAGAATCTCAGTCGTACTCTTACTACGAACTAAACCCGCTTCTAACATGGCAAATCCTGCTGCCATCCACATAACCAGTGCGCCACAAACTAAAAAATAGAAAGTGTCCATTGCATACTGAAGATGAAAAATATTGTTTTCCATTAGTTTCCCCTTTTAAAGTTTAAAGTGCCGCTGGGCCAGTTTCATTAGTACGGATACGAATAGCCTGTTCTAAATTGGTCACGAAAATCTTACCGTCACCAATCTTTCCCGTGTGAGCTGAGTTAGTTATCGCCTCAATCGCCTTGTCTAAAAGGTCAGTGTCGACTGCCGCTTCAATTTTTACCTTAGGAAGAAAGTCCACAACGTATTCAGCGCCTCGGTAGAGTTCTGTGTGTCCTTGCTGTCGGCCAAAGCCTTTAACCTCAGTGACTGTGATGCCGGCTACGCCAATTTCCGAAAGTGCTTCTCGGACATCATCTAGTTTGAAGGGCTTTATAATTGCAGTGATCAGTTTCATTGCAGATATTCTCCTAGTTTGAAATTTCATTTTGCTGTAGCTCTTGCCTAGCCCACTACAGCAACGGTTAACTGGTACCTACTTCTAAATGATGACTTTTAAGCACAAACATTTAGAGGCAGAGTGCCGACCAACTGGCCGATATAGTTGCTCTTGCATTTCCCGTGCCAACTTTCTTTGTCGAGTGTTTACGGTGCTAACAAATACATCTTTCGAGGTTTTTGTGCTTCAACGCGGTGCAAGCGCAAACTTAGGGTGCATGTTTTTGGTGTTTTGCACTAAAATGGTGCGCTTATTCATAAAAGACTGCCGCAATACCTTTTTAACTGTGGCCTGAAAATTGCTTGCGTAATTCAGAGGAGGAATTGAGCCTCACTTGTAAATTGGAAATATCAGATGAATGTAAAGTTGACAGGAGTAACGGATGCTCTGGCTACGGGAGTGTTGGTTCTTGATGGCGAGCTTAATATCCAATACATGAATGCTTCTGCAGAAGTGCTGTTTGGCAGCAGTCGCCGTAGGCTTATTGGCGAACGGTATAAACGTTTGTTTGATGAAAGCAGTATTACACTTGCCTTTGATAAGGTTCGGGAGTCTGGTGATATCCAATCCTTACGCCAATTTCATCTCAAGTCAGGGCAAGGTGAAATGCTAATCGTTGATATCGTTATCAGTCCTTATAACTTGAATCAAAAAGAAGATGCCTTATTACTAGAGCTGTCAAGAATTGATCAGCAGTTGAGGCTGACGCAAGAAGAAACTTTGTTAAGTCAGTTAAGTACAACGCAAACCTTAGTCAGGGGAATGGCCCACGAAATTAAAAACCCACTAGGTGGCTTACGTGGTGCTGCGCAACTATTAGAAACAGAGTTGCCAAGTGAAGAGTTAAAAGAATACACGCGTATTATTATTTCTGAGGCTGACCGCTTACAAACTTTAGTTGATCGTATGTCGGGGTCTCATGCTCCATCGATTAATGAAAAGGTCAATATTCATGAAGTCTTGGAGAGAGTTAGGAAATTAGTCAGCGTCGAGCTTTCATCGAAAGTTAATATACGCTTTGACTATGATCCAAGTATCCCCGATCTGAGTGCCGATAAAGATAAGTTAATTCAAATTGTTCTCAACATAGTTGTAAATGCCATTAAAGCTGTGGGGATCGAGGGTGAAATTACTTTCAGAACGCGGGTGATACGCCGCTTTATGTTAAATCAAAAAGTGCATCGCTTAGTGTTAAGGCTCCAAATAGTCGATAACGGCGCGGGTGTTCCATTAGCGGTGCAAGATAAGGTGTTCTTCCCAATGGTAAGCGGGTCTGCCGATGGTAGCGGTCTTGGGTTATCAATTGCTCAATCCCTAGCTAATGCACATGGCGGTCTGATTGAATTTCAATCTGAGCCGGGTAATACCGTATTTACATTATTACTGCCCATATCAACTACTCTTGATAGCAACAAGGAGATAAACAATGCAGCAAACTGAAGCGATATGGGTCGTTGATGATGATCAATCAATTCGTTGGGTTCTTGAAAAAGCACTAACAAGAGCTGAAATGGAGGTAAAAACGTTTGAGTCTGCCGCGGCATTATTGAAGTCACTAAAGAAAACGACACCGGCAGCTATTATTAGTGATATTCGAATGCCTGACATGGATGGCTTTGAACTTCTGGCTAACATTAAGGGCAGTCATCAAGAGCTTCCAGTCATTATTATGACGGCACACTCTGATATGGATAGTGCTGTTTCAGCCTTTGAAAGTGGCGCGTTTGAATATTTACCAAAGCCATTTGATATTAATGAAGCTACTGAACTTGCTAGACGTGCTCAAGAGCATAGTAAGAATACTCGTGAATCAGTTCCTGCTGTTGAAGACTCTGAGGTTTCAAGACAAACCGGAATAATAGGTAAGTCATTTGCCATGCAAGGTGTTTTCCGTGCAATAGGTCGATTAAGTAAATCCAGTATCTCTGTTCTGATAACGGGAGAGTCTGGTACGGGTAAAGAGTTAGTTGCCGCAGCTTTGCATGAGCATAGCCCAAGATCTAAAAAACCATTCATTGCCATTAATACCGCTGCGATTCCTAAAGAGCTGTTGGAATCAGAGTTGTTTGGGCATGAGAAGGGTGCTTTTACTGGAGCGCATGCGCTTAGGAAGGGGCGCTTTGAGCAAGCAAATCATGGAACGTTGTTTCTAGATGAAATTGGTGACATGTCTGCAGACCTACAAACCCGACTGCTTCGGGTGCTTTCTGATGGGAAATTTTATCGAGTTGGCGGTCACATTCCTGTCGATGTTGATGTCAGAGTGGTTGCTGCGACTCACCAAGCATTGGAAGAGCGAGTGGCTAAGGGGTTGTTTCGAGAAGATCTTTTTCATCGTCTAAATGTGATTCGTATTCAGCTACCTCCTTTAAGAGAGCGAAGTACAGACGTTCCTTTGTTGTTAAGTCATTTTTTGCAACGGGCGGCGGATGACCTTCAAACTGAGAAAAAAGTGCTGCTACCCAATGTTATTGATTTCCTGCAGACGTTGCATTGGCCTGGTAATGTCAGGCAGCTAGAAAACTTAAGTCGTTGGATGACCGTCATGGCCGCCGGGCGCGACGTTGCAATGGATGATTTGCCACCTGAATTATTTGATGTTCAGAAAACCGTATCATCAGGGGATTGGCGTACCTTGCTAGGCCAAGAGATTCAGCAGCGACTAGAGGCCGGTGAGTCACGCATTTTGGATGAACTGGTACCAGAGTTTGAGAGGCTAGCACTAGAAACGGCGCTTCAAAAAACGGCTGGTAGAAAAAAAGATGCTGCGGAGTTGTTAGGATGGGGAAGAAACACGCTTACCCGCAAGCTGAAAGAAATTTATCCTTCAAAGGTTAAGTAAACGATATTGTTAGACCGCTTGTTGCTTTTATCTTCTGTTTTAAAGGCTTTATAAAATAGTTCAAAACAAATTGACTAAAAGTGAAATTAACCCATTGACAGGGTTTGATTAGTGTCTATAATGCGCCGCTCAGTCAGACGGGCAGCACGCTACTAAAGGCGCTACCAGCGAGATTTTCGCGCTGTTAAAGGATCAGGTTTTTAGATTGTTTAATCCGGTTGAACTGAACAAAAAGTGAATAAATCACTTGAAGAATTTTCTGGCGTTGCTTATACTTCGCCACCTTCCAGAAGCAGAGGCTTTTGGCGCTGTTTAACAACTTAGACCAAATAACTTTTGTGGGGATTTGTGACTGGCAACAGTATTGCCAAGAAGCAATGAACCAAGATAAACAGTTAATTT
>CALHTA010000270.1 GCA_938038645.1 uncultured Thiotrichaceae bacterium | reverse complement strand
GGTACTAAAACAAAGTTTGAAAATACAGCGAGTGCGTTTAGCCATTCTATGCCTTCCACGGTCAACCTCCCAAAAAGCTTTTGCGCACTTCTGGATTAGCTAGCAAAGCCTCTCCCGTGTCGGTGTATCGATTGCGCCCTTGTACCAGCACATACCCTTTGTCAGCGATGTTCAATGCCTGACGTGCATTTTGCTCAACCATTAAAATGGAGATCCCTGAGCGTGCGACTTCAATAATTCGGTCAAATAGCTCATCCATTACGATCGGTGATACACCGGCCGTTGGTTCATCTAGCATCAGTAATTTTGGCTGTGTCATCAGTGCACGGCCTACCGCCACCTGCTGACGCTGACCACCCGATAATTCACCGGCATTTTGACGACGCTTGTCTTTAAGAATCGGGAACAGCGTGTAAACCTGCTCCATCGTCACTTTAATGTCATCTTCTCGTAAGAAAGCGCCCATTTCTAAGTTTTCCTCAACGCTCATGGTTGGGAATACATTATTGGTTTGCGGAACAAAGGCCATGCCTTTCGCCACGCGAGCTTGTGGAGATAGCGCAGTAATGTCCTCTCCGTCTAATTTCACACTACCCGTGTGAATGTTTAGCATGCCAAAAACGGCTTTCATGGCAGTAGATTTACCCGCCCCGTTTGGCCCAACAATGACGGCAATTTCGCCTTCTTCAGCGGTAATGGTGCACTCGTGCAAAATATCTGCACCACCATACCCCCCGGTCATATTTTCAGCTGTCAGAAAACTCATGTTTTAGCCACCTTGTTCTTCAACCCCGTGCCGAGGTAAGCCTCAATCACTTGTTCATTCGCCTTGATGTCTTCAATAGTACCTTCAGCTAATACTGCACCTTCAGCCATACAAATGACCGGATCACACAGACGACCAATGAAGTCCATGTCGTGCTCAATCATGCAGAAGGTATAACCGCGCTCTTCATTAAGGCGGATAATGGCGTCACCGATGGTGTTAAGCAGCGTTCGGTTTACACCCGCGCCAACCTCATCAAGGAATACAATTTTTGCGTCAACCATCATGGTACGGCCCAGCTCTAATAGCTTTTTCTGCCCCCCTGATAAGTTGCCTGCTTTTTCAGTCGTTAAATGACTAATCTGTAGAAAGTCGATCACTTCATCAGCTTTCTTTTGGATTGCCGCTTCTTCTTCGCGGACTTTTTTCCCATGGAACCACGCATTCATCAAGCTCTCGCCTGCCTGATCACCCGGCACCATCATTAGGTTTTCACGAACCGTCATCGATGAGAACTCATGGGCAATCTGGAACGTCCGTAACAGACCCATTTTGAATAATTCGTGAGGAGGAAGTCCCGTAATGTCTTTTCCATCAAGGTAAACCTTACCTTCTGTGGGAGGAAATAGTCCTGCGATGACATTAAAGAGAGTGGTTTTCCCCGCGCCATTAGGCCCGATTAAACCCGTGATACTTCCGGTGGGTATTTCGAATGATGAGCCGTTGACAGCATAGAAGCCACCAAACCGCTTGCTCAGGTTTTCAATCTTGATCATCTAGCTTAGCCCCAAATAACGAATGGCCCTTAGATAAGGGCCATTCTGATTACAACAGTTCTCGAATTAACGGTAACGAACAGTTGTCATCTTTGTACCTTTAACTTCAACTTCACGGTAGTTACCAGCACTCTCACCAGCACCGATCAATTCAACGTTAGATCCACCTACGTAATCGATCTCTCCACCTTCAGACAAAATCTTGATAGCTTTGCCTAACTCACCCGGCTGAATCTTTACACCTGGAGCGTTAGCAACACCCATGATCTTGCTCTTGTAGTCTTTAGCATCACTACTACCCGCTGCCTGCATTGCCAACATGATTAGCGCTGCTGCATCGTAAGTTTCTTTAGTGAAAGGAGCCGTTCCATCAAAGCCTTTAGACATCTTCTCGAAAGTTGCTGCACCAGCACTGTCTGTACCAGGAGCTTGACCAAATGAACCGTCAAGGTCAGCACCAATCGCTTCGCCTAGCTTGTCACCAACCATTCCATCAGGAAGTACGAAAGTGTCGAATGCACCAGTATCTAATGAACCCTGAATGATTCCCTTACCACCTTGGTCAAGGTAACCTGCAACAACCAATACGTCACCGCCAGCAGATGCTAGAGCACCTACTTCAGCTGAGTAGTCCGCTTTACCATCTTCGTGAGAGATGCTTGCAGTTACTTTACCGCCTGCAGCTTCATAAGACTTTTGGAAAGCGTCAGCAAGACCTTTTCCATAGTCGTTGTTAGTGTAAGTTAACGCAACTGTCTTGATCTTTCTGTCCATTAGAACGTCAGACATTACCGCACCTTGACGTGCATCAGAAGGCGCAGTACGGAAGAATAATCCGTTATCTTCAACAGTAGATAGTGCTGGAGAAGTAGCAGATGGAGAAATCATTACCATGCCGTTTGGCATTGCAACGTTAGTTAGTACTGCTGTTGTAACACCTGAACAGTCACCACCCACGATGCCTGATACTAAGTCAGATGTGATTAAACGCTCAGCTGCTGCAGTCGCTGCTGCTGAATCAGTACAAGTAGTATCACCACGTACGCCTTCAACCATTACACCGTTTAAGATACCGCCAGCTGCGTTGACTTCAGCAATCGCCATGTCTGCCGCAGGACCCATCTCAGCAACAGTCGATTCGATTGCGCCTGTGAAACCTAAAAGTACGCCAAGTTTGATCTTGTCGCCGTGTGAAGCCGCTTGAGCTGTAGATGCAAGTGTTAATGCTACTGCTGTAGAAAGTAGTAGTTTCTTCATAGAAATCTCCTCAGATTGATAGCCAGTTTAGTCTGGCTTGTTTTGAACCCATACAATTAATGTTTTGCGTTTAAAAAGCAACCGCTAAAACTGCAAAATGTCACAGATTTTGCGTTTCATTGCCTTATTAAACCCCATTTCCTAACATTTGGTTGATTTTTCGCAACTGATCATGATTGTAGCGCTTTTCAGTCGAGAGGAAAACCAACCTTACCGTTAGTTGAGCAACCTTTTTATAGGCAAGCATCAACTAAGCTTGTGGTGACGAAAATAGACTGATGCAGCTTAGCCTTTGTCAACCCGGAGGCTTGCCTTGTGACAAGGTAGATGCATCAAGTATTCAGAGCGGTATTGCTTAGGAAAGTTCAAGTTAAACGCTCAAGCAGTACTGCGACTCCTTAAACTTAAATTCTGAAGTCCTAATCTGCTAAAGTGAATTTATATGCTTACGTTAATCAATAAATGAGGCCAACGATGAGACATTTCACATCAATCCTATTGCTCAGCGCTTTGCTACTAAGTGGCTCCGCATTTGCCCAGTGCCAGAACACAGGCAACTTCACGCAATGGATGAACAGTTTTAAGCAGCAGGCCACCGCCGCGGGCATCCCAGCTAACCTAGTCAACAACGCTTTACACAACGTTCGATATGCCCCTGGGGTAATACAGCGTGACCGCTCTCAAGAAGCGTTTGCGCAAACTTTTATCCAATATTCTGCAAATAAAATTAATGCTTATCGCTTAGGAAACGGCCAGAAGAAAATGCAGGAAAACCGCGCCCTATTTCAACGTATCGAGCGACAGTTTGGAGTTCCTCCTTATGTATTAACAGCATATTGGGCGCTGGAGTCTGACTTTGGAGCAGTGACAGGTAGCGTTTCGACACTCAATGCGCTGGCCACGCTGGCATATGATTGCCGCCGCTCCAGTTTTTTCCGTAATGAACTAATGCATGCACTCCGCATTATTCAGAAAGGTGATATGCCTGCCTCACAGATGAAAGGCGCTTGGGCTGGTGAATTAGGCCAGCTACAGTTTTTGCCTTCTAGCTATAACCAACATGCCGT
>CALHTA010000269.1 GCA_938038645.1 uncultured Thiotrichaceae bacterium | reverse complement strand
AGGGTTATTCAGATATGCCACCGCATTAAACTGCTCTCGCATTACAGCATTGGGATTATCATCCGTTCGATTGCGGCGCTCTTCTTTAACCACCTCAATCTCTTTTTCAAACTCAGCCTTATCCAGCACAAGATTTCGCATGCGATCAGCTTCAAGCTCGATAGCTACTTCAATATGCTTAGCGGCTAACACCTCATAGTAAGCGGTGTAATCTTGAGAAGTGAATGCGTTATTTTCCGCACCGATTCGTGACAAAATAACTTCGAACTCTCCAGACTTTCGTTTCGTCGTGCCTTTGAACATCATGTGTTCTAAAGCATGAGACAGACCCGTGATACCTTCATGCTCATAACTTGTTCCTACTCGATACCAAGCCTGAACGATCGCAATCGGTGCTCGATGATCCTCTTTAACAATAATCTTCAGGCCATTATCCAGCACTTTGACTGAGACCCCAGACTTACTTTTAACAGGCATCACTGTTGTTGAGTCGGCTTGAACCTGCCCACCAAACATTAGTAACGTGAGAAATAAGAAACAGAAGTGACGTTTTATCGTTTCAGGTGATAAGATTCGCTGCATTACAGGATTCACATTTATTAACCAAATTTAAAGTATAAACGATGTTCAATTTTTTCAAGAAAAAAAAACAGCTTGAACAAGGTAATGACGTTGAAACAGACGTTTTAGATGCTTCAGTTGCTCCAGAATCTAACACAGTTGAAGAGACCAAAGAAAAGCCCGGTGTATTTTCACGGCTTAAAGCAGGTCTGTCAAAAACAGGCTCTTCTTTAACTGAAGGGTTAGGGAATTTATTTCTAGGCAATAAAAAAATCGACGAGGATGTCCTCGATGATTTAGAAACACGTTTATTAATGGCTGATGTTGGTATCGAATCAACCACGAAAATCATTGATGACATCACCGAGAAAGTGAATCGCAACGAACTTGATAACAGCGAAGCGTTAATGCAAAACCTGTATGCCAGCATGAATGCGATTCTCGCGCCGGTGGCCGTACCGCTTACCCTTGATCCTGAAAAGAAACCCACCGTGATTTTAATGGTAGGGATCAATGGCGCAGGTAAAACAACCACAATTGGAAAGCTCGCCAAAAAATTCCAAAATGACGGTAAGAAAGTAATGCTCGCAGCCGGCGACACCTTCCGCGCAGCAGCTGTAGAGCAATTACAAACTTGGGGTGAACGAAACGACGTCTCCGTCATTGCGCAAAAGCAAGGCTCAGACAGCGCTTCCGTAATTTACGATGCCATGGAAGCCGCTAAAGCAAGAGGCGTTGACGTATTACTAGCAGATACAGCCGGTCGACTGCATACCCAAACCAATCTTATGGAAGAGCTGAAAAAAGTAAAACGCGTCATGCAAAAGATTGACGTTGATGCTCCACATGAGATTATGCTGGTTGTGGACGCCAGCATTGGCCAAAATGCCTTAGCACAAGCTAAAGAATTTAATGAAGCACTCGGTCTGACCGGTATCACGGTAACCAAATTAGACGGAACCGCGAAAGGCGGAATCTTATTTGCCATTGCCGAACAAACCGGCATACCCGTCAGATTCATCGGTGTTGGTGAAACAATAGATGACTTACAAGTTTTTGATGCAGAGCAATTCACGGGTGCATTACTTGGTGGTGAGCTTAGTCAAGCTTGAGCCGACAGGTTCGATAGTTTCAACGGCTCCGCCTCTGACAATCATTGGCAAGCCAATAATTGGAGTCGGGATGTCGCTCTTATGAAACTCTCAAACCTGTCTGGATTTCTATAGAAAGCAGTAAGATTCCCTCGCCACAAAACCAATATATCTATAAGTAGTAAGGTTTTGGTGCTTTAAAAAGACGACTTCCCGACGAAGGAGGAGGAGCCGTTTAAAGCACCAAAAGCCTTACGGCGTCACTTAAACGCCGAAACACCACAAAAGAACCCCGAGTCGTTCTTAACCACGTAGCTCATTTTAAGGCGCAACTCAGTCGTTCCGGGGTACGGCCACTTGTATTCAACCCACCCTTCCCCAGACCGCTCAACCGCCTCAACCATTTCTTTAAAAAACGGTTGTCCGTAACGTTGATATTTATATAGGTTTTGGCCAACTAATTGATTCCTAATGGGATGCGAGATCATTACCCCGCCCATTGTCATGCAAAAGACGTAGCCATCTTTATTCAAAAAACCAGTGCCTAAGCGTGAAAAGTCAGCAATGCCAACGGTGCCTTTTTGATTGATAAGATCAGCCGCACGGAGGCTCATGACTTTAGCCTCATCAGGTGTCAGCATATCTGCAAAGCTAACTTTGAAGACATTGACTTTTTGAGTGAGTGAAACTTTTTTGGTAAAAGCGAGATTAGACTCCGCCTTAATTGCAACTAAGGGGAGTAGCAATCCTGCACAGATTGCTAACAGTTTATATCCTGGCATTCTTTTTTCCTCATTCCTTTGATAGAAAATTAACCCATTACAATTACTATGCGTTTAATCAAAGAAAAGAACAAATGCCTATTTTTTATACTTACCTATAGCTTAATTCCATAGGGTAAATCAATCCTTGCTCGCTAAATGTATTGTGTAAGCCGCGCCTTGCTTTAACTTTTTATAATTACCGAAAACTTCTTTCAAATTACGCTTCATGTATTGGCGTAGGCCGTTAACGGTTACCAAATAAATTTCACCACCTGGCTTCATATGTCGATGTGCATCATGCAGCATCAAAGTCATCATTTCGTTACCAACTTTGGCCGGAACATTTGAAACGACCAAGTCAAAACGGGCGTCTTTATCCACGTGCTGGAAGCCATTGGATAAGATTGCTTTCGCGTTAGCTGCACCGTTCAGAGCGGCATTTTGGTTGGAATACTCGACCGCCATGAAATCTTTATCGCACAACAGCGTTTCACCTTGAGGTGCAAGCTTGGCTAGCGTCAAACCGATTGGGCCATAGCCACAACCTAAATCAAAAATATCAGCATCTACTGCTGGTTTGATATACCGTAAAATTAATTCGGTTCCAGCATCGATCTCACGAGGTGAAAAAATCCCCCACGTCGACCTAAACACCATGTCCTGATCACAAAGCGTCGCTCTAAACTCAATATCTTTTCGCAAAGACTTTAAATAATCCGCTGTTTCCATCATGATTTTTTCAATCCATTAAATATTGAGGTTGCTTCAGCTTCTGCTGCTTCTGGCGAGTCCGCTAAGGTGCAAAAATGTCCCATTTTACGGCCAGACTTGGCGGCATCCTTTCCATATAGATGGAGCTTTGACGCAGAACTAGCCAAGACAGTATTCCAATCAGGCTGTGAGTCTCCCCATAGATCACCTAGCAAATTCGTCATTACAATAGGGCTCAGCAATTGAGTCGAGCCAAAGGGCAAGTTACACACGGTCCTTACTTGCTGTTCGAATTGCGACGTAACACAAGCATCAATCGTATAGTGACCACTGTTATGTGTTCGAGGTGCAATTTCATTAACCAATAATTCACCCTGCTTAGTTACAAAAAACTCGACAGCCAGCACGCCTACATACGCTAACTTAACAGCAATATGCTTAGCCGCC
>CALHTA010000268.1 GCA_938038645.1 uncultured Thiotrichaceae bacterium | reverse complement strand
TTCGTCGCTAATTTCGCACAGCCACCTAAAGGCGGCGACCGTGACCAGATTAAAGCAGCAGCAGCCGGTATTTGTGATATCGCCGTCGCCAACACTTATTACTATGGCGGCATGTTAAAAAGCAAAGATGCTAAGCAAGTTGAAGCTGCTAGCAAGGTTGCTATTTTCTGGCCTAACCAAGATGGTCGTGGCACCCACGTTAATGTCAGTGGTATTGCGATGACTAAGGCGGCTAAAAATACAGATAACGCTAAACTTCTTATGGAGTTCTTAGCCAATGAAGAATCTCAGGCTTGGTACGCGCAAGCAAACGATGAGTTCCCGGTTCGTGAAGGCGTCGCTTGGAGCGACAGCATTAAGCAATGGGGCGAATTTAAAGCTGACGACCTTTCATTAGCAAAACTTGGTGAAAACAATGCGGATGCCGTTCGCTTGATGGATCGCGCTCGCTGGAAGTAGCCTCAAATATTTAAGTAATTTTTGCTCTCCTTGGTGCCTGCTGATATTCAGCAGGCATTTTTTTGTCTATCGACAATCAGTTTTCTTAAGCGCTCAGAAACGCATCAAGCAACTTTGTCTACGCAATCATTGCTGCAAGCAATATCACTAGGGATTTCGACAGGCTTTTCGAAATCTCTCTCACTCATCAACGGCTTCTGATGATTTACGTTGCTTTGCTTCTTCACCGTTTTTACCCTAGCTTGTGGGAGCAATGGTATCTGGTTATGAAGTAGTAAATTTAAACCATCACGGGTCAGCCCTATATCTTTCAACTGATGATCACTTAGGTTTTTATACACCTTCCAATCATAATGCGATTTTAAGCTTTCCTGAAATTTCTGCTTCATTGCTTTGAATAAGTTTCCACTGGCACGCCACAAGCGACTTTCAGCTTTTTGGCTCACAGGCTGAGGCTCATTACTCGCTGAACCTGTTAGCGGCATATTACGATCTATAAAAATATTTCTGTACCACCAAATCATTTTCTACCTCGTGCGCTAGGCGCAATGTGTTAACGAGGGTTAAGAATAGCGACGGACAGGATTTGCCACAAACCAGAATATATGTGATTATGAATTAGAATATCTAAGGTATAGAATTTGTGAAACGCCAACTTCCACCACTCAATAGCTTGCGAGCATTTGAGGCAACAGCCCGTCATTTAAGCTTCACTTTAGCCAGTGAAGAATTAAACGTTACGCCGGCAGCTGTGAGTCAACAGGTGAAAATTTTGGAGGATTACTTTGACGTCGTCTTGTTCAAACGCATCACTCGAGCACTCCTGATTACAGAAGCTGGCAAGTCAATACTGCCGCTGTTAACGGAAGGTTTTGACAAGCTGGCCGAGGCTGATTATTTATTACGTAGTCGCCAAGCGGACAATGTCATTAGTGTTTCCGTCGCTCCGGTACTAGGAATATGGCTACTCCCTAAGCTGGATAGTTTTAGAAAATTTGCACCAAATTATGACATTCGAATCGATGCATCTGAGTTAGAAGTCGACTTTGTTCGCGAAAATGTAGACCTTGCTTTACGGTTTGGCACAGGGAATTATCCGGGATTAGTTTCTGAGTGCCTTTTTGATGAGCAAATGATTGTGGTCTGCAGCCCAGCGCTATTAGAAGGAGAGCATCCGTTAACTTCACTCCAAGCTATTCAACATCACACCTTGTTACATAGTACTTGGCGCTTTGAAAAAGACTTCGGCGCTAACTGGAGAATGTGGCTTAAGGTAGTGGGTTTAGATGATGTTGATGCAGAACGTGGCCCGCGATTCAATCTTGACGGAATGATCTTGCAGGCGGCAGTAGAGGGTCAGGGTTTAGCATTAATAGATCAGTCATTGGCATCAGCTGAAATTGCCAAGGGAAACTTAATTCAGCCCTTTGCCGAATGCATTGGTGGAAGTGGTGTGACGGGTTTGTGTTATTACTTTGTCTACCCTGAAGCTCGGCGTGAAGACCCTAAAGTGATTGTTTTTAAGAACTGGTTGGCGACAGAATTGGAAACCATTCAGGCGAGCTGACCAATCAAAATTCTTTTGGCCAACCTAAACCGTTATAGGATTCCCCTACTCGACATGGACATTAATTCTTCCATCAGTGGTAAATCGTTATAGCGTTGCAACGATAGACAGCCAGCAAATTCAGGTAACTCACGCCCCAAAAGCGTACGCGCACATAAATCGCCAGACGCACAAGCCGCCATCGTGCCAAACCCTGACAGTGCGCCCACTACATAAGCACCTTCAACATCCATTTTGCCAATTAGAGGCCAGTTCTCGTCCGTTAGCGTGTAGTACCCACCATAATGATGCATTTTACTGGGTAGTTTCTCATAGTAGGTTTTTAGCCCCGGATTGAGTCTCGCAGCACCGCGCAGCACGATTTCAGGAAAATTCTCATAAAGCTGTGGCGTTCGGCTGAGTGAAGTTTCAGACGTATCGTTATACGCCCAACCGAGTTTCACCCAGCGACCATGATCGCCACCATCAGGTCGACAATGAATGGCCCCCTGCATGTTTTCTGTCAGCCAGGCATAATCTTCGTCAGCCGCTAACAACTCACGTTCCTCATCATTCCAGTCAATCAGCTGATCATCCAGATCAATCGAGAACGGCATCACTCTTGGTATCACCCCCGCCGTATCTTCAAATGCAATCTTCTGTTGCAAGGTATTTCTCACTGACAAACTTGTGCCGAGCATTTCAGCGATGTCATTGATGAATGGGCCCGCAGCATTAACGATATGATCCGCTTGAATGCTAACTTCTGAATTATTTAGGAACACCTGAAAAGCGTCTGTTTTATCAATCGATACCACCTCTCCGGTAACACGGACTCCACCGACGCTTTTGAAATAATCCAACATGTGCTGCCCCATTTGCTGACCGCTAATGTCACCCGCACGGCGTATATGAATCAGCGTTTTTATTTCAGGATCGTAGGAGGGAAACGTTTGGCGTATCAGATCTTGGTTTCGCAGCACATCCACACCGCTTGGTGCCGTTTGCCACTCCCTGCTGATGGGCGCTTGGTAGTTACTACTGGCAGCTTCATGCACTCTGATTAGGTCTTTTGCGGCTTGACCGTAGCCAACCACCAATTCATTCATCAGCTGATCAGGGTCATCAGAACGCGTAACAAGAGTGTAACCACGTCTATTCATATTGATCCTATTACCGCTTTCTTCAGCAATAGTTTCCATCAGGTCGATGCTGTGATCGGTGAAGGCCGTCATTACTGGATGAGGCCACCAATTTCGGTAATTCTCACCAGACTGCGCAGAAGTGAGTGACATTGGCTGACCAGAATCGATTAGAATAACGTTGAGATCTGGCTGGTGCTTTTTCAGATAATAAGCAGTTGAAATGCCGATAATTCCGGCTCCAATCACTAGAGTATTACACGCCTGTTTTTTCATAATCAAAGATGCACCATTGCCAGAGTTTATTCGAGTGTAGTATAGGTAGGTATCTGTGAAAACCTGAGGCAGGCAAATCATGAATTTAGACTTCGTAAATTTATCCGACTACCCTCTCGATAAACCTGAAAGCAGCGAATACCGATCCTTAGTGATGACGTTGCGTAAGGGTTTGGCCGCAACCGGATTGATAAACTTAGAAAACTTTTTGACCCCAGAAGGCGTCGAGGTTTTTCGAGAAGAAGTCTATGCGCGAGCACCCGATGCTTATTACAGTGTGCATGGGGCGCAAGCTTATTTCGACAAATTCCCTGGGCAACTTCCCTCTAATGTTCTCGGTTCAGAAACGCATTGCATGGGTCATCACCAGCTGCAAGACACTGCAATGGATGCGCTCTATCGATGGAAGCCAACACGACAGTTTATCGCGGCGATCACTGACAACCCTGAAGTCTTCTTGCATGAAGACCCTACCAACGCGCTAGTGGTGCAAATGTATAAACCAGGATGCTGGACAGGCTGGCATTTTGATCGTGCTATTTTTACAACCATTATTAATTTGGGTGAGCCTGCTGGCGGTGGGGTGTTTGAATGCGCGCCAGATATTCGTACTGAGGATGATCCGCATTATGACGATGTGCGTGAAGTGCTCTTGAATCAGTCAGATAGAACACAGCGATATGAGATGAAATCGGGGTCTCTGACTTTGATGCTAGGACGCTACTCTATACATCGAGTGACTACGGTTGAGCCAGGGACGGATAGGATTTCGTTGGTGCTGAAGTATGAAACACAGCCCGGCGTGTTTATTAGTGAGGCGGATAGGAAATTGATTTACGGGCCGTCGGCACCTGGGCCGGAGAATCCGAGTTTGGTTGCGACTAATTGACTCGACGAGCATCCACCCACAATTACCGATACTGCTATTCGTTAAAATAGCTTAACTCGGCATCTAGTTCAGAATCATCATATTTGACC
>CALHTA010000267.1 GCA_938038645.1 uncultured Thiotrichaceae bacterium | reverse complement strand
ATTCGAGCTTTTTGAATAAAATAGACTTGAGCCAAGTGAATATTCATTACCAGCAACTGCTGAACGATGCGCCGATAGTGGCGTGTCCCGAGAACCTTAAATAATACCCAATAGCTAAGGAGTCTTTATGGCCTGTCAATACTTTGCACCTTGTGATCATGGGGCGACTAGCTTCACTATTGCCATCCCTAAAGTTACTTTTGGCCGCGGCACCTTGTCCGAAGTGGGTAGGCGAGCACAGTCGCTTGGCATGACCGAAGTTGCTTTGTTTACCGATGGTGGGCTGCTCGACAGTCGCTATATGGCAACGGTTAAGCAGTCGCTCAAGGCATCAGGCATCGCTTTTCAAATCTTCTCAGACATTCGCATCGAGCCCGATGATTTTTGTGTGGAGCAGGGCGCGGCGTTTATTAAGAGTGGCAACTTCGACGGGATGATTTCTGTAGGTGGTGGCTCCGTTATCGACACAGCAAAAGCAGCAGCTGTCTGCGCGAAGCATAACTCCGTATTAAAACCATTTTTTGCAAAACCTATCGGTGAATCAAAACCCATTACAGAAAAACTGTTACCGCACATTGCTTGCCCAACAACGTCAGGAACAGGTTCGGAATGCACTTCAATTGCCGTGGTGCGTCTGCGGGACTTGGATACAAAGTTTGTGATTGCTTCACCTCTGATGTTGCCAGATGAAGCAGTGATTGACCCCGAGTGCTGTGACACTCTGCCTTCCAATGTTATTGCTTCGACGGGATTTGATTTATTAAGTCATGCATTGGAGTGTTATACCGCAAAGGCTTACACACAATGGGCTCCTGTTGAAAACCCCAATGCAAGGCAGCTGATTCAGGGGGCAAACCCTTGGAGTGATTTAGCAGCGACCAAAGCATTGCAAATTGCCGGTACCTATCTTGATAGAGCGGTGAATGATACGTCTGATCAAGAAGCACGTGATCAGTTAATGTGGGCAGCGTCACTAGCAGGAATGGCGTTTGGTAACTCTGGCACGCATATGCCACATGCGCTGTCTTACGGTGTGACTCATTTGATGCGAGACATCACGACTAAAGATTATGATGTCAAAACGCCGTTTGTACCGCATGGCGTTAGCGTGATTGTCAGTGCGCCGGCCTGCTTTAGATATACCGCAGAAGCGACGCCCGAGCGACACCTAGAAGCAGCAGGTTTCCTTCAAGCAGACCAGAAGGGAGCAGGGCTTGAAGATGCCGGTGAAGTGCTTTCTAAGCGTATGATTGAATTAATGCAACAAACTCATATGCCTAATGGCTTAAGTGGTGTAGGTTTCGGTTCCGCAGATATAAAAGCCATGGCGGCCTCATCAGTGAGACAAGCCCGAGCAATTTCCAATGCACCAAGAGAGAGTAACTTGGTGGATTTGGAAAATATCTATGCCGATGCAATAAGCTACTGGTAATCATTTAAATGGAAAAGCTATCTTCACCTTTTGGTGAGTTAATTCTCAAGCGCTGGCCTCAGCGTAAACAAGATGTTTTGCGGGCTTGGGATGCGGCAGATGAGTACTTGTTAGAACACATTGCCGAGCAAAAATTGCCAGAGCAGGACTCACAGGTTTTAGTCATAAATGATTCATTCGGAGCGTTGAGTTGTGCTTTACGTGAATACGATGTGACGAGTTGGTCTGACTCAAAAGTGAGTCATATTGCAACCGCTGCAAACCTTGTCAGTAATGACTATGAAGCTGGTTTTACAGAGCAGTCATCCACCGTAGCCTATTTAGACTCAACGCAGTCACCAAAGCAAACGCCGAACTTAGTGCTGATTAAAATCCCTAAGACCATGGCTTTGTTAGAAGATCAGTTGATTAAACTGCGTCCACAGCTGACAGAAGAAACAATCATAGTCGCAGCGGGTATGATCAAGCACTTGCCGAAGTCAGCTTTCCAGTTATTTGAAAAGTACGTTGGGCCAGTGACTACTTCTTTAGCCAAGAAAAAAGCTCGTTTGCTGTTTGCTAAAGTTGATCCAGCACTCACTATTCCAGAAAACCCTTATCCCACAAGTTATACCGTGGATGAGTTGAAAATGACGCTGAGCAATCACGCGAACTTATTCTCTCGTGATCACTTGGATATTGGGGCAAGGTTTTTCCTAACTCAGTTCAAACACCTGCCCGCATCTGAAAAGGTTGTAGACCTAGCGTGTGGCAATGGCGTGCTTGGAATACGCTATTTACAGATGCATGCAGACGCCAAAGTTCAGTTTATTGATGAATCATATATGGCGATAGCATCAACGCAAGACAACTACTCAAGCCTCATTAATAATGACACTAGTGCTGCTAAATTCATTACCGACGATGGCTTGAAGCAAATAGAAGATAGCTCTGTTGACCTTGTGTTATGTAACCCTCCGTTTCACCAGCAACACGTTATTGGTGAGCAAACGGCCATGGAGTTATTTAGCCAAAGTAAGCGCTGCCTGCAAGTTGGTGGAGCGCTTTGGTTAGTCGCCAACAGTCATCTCGATTATCAGTCCAAACTTAAAAAGCTATTTGGTAATTGTCGAGTGGTTGACTCCAACAAGAAGTTTGTCGTTTTACGTGTCGTTAAGCGCTAAATCGATTATCGACTACAAACCACTTGCCCTTTAGCGACATAGCGACCGGCAGCGTTCATGGTAGGTGTTATCGAAGTCCCATCGAGCATCTTCCATCCACCCCAGCCGGCCTGATTAATGCAAGTTTTGTCGGCGACTTCATGAAAACCGCGCTCGACATCAATCGCTCTTTTTCCCGGCAAGCCTCTGACCGTTATTTCATAACTGTCAGCAGTTTTAGCAGTGACGACAGGGTCAGAGTCAATTGGACTCGTCGGTGCTGTGGTACAGGCCGATAGCGTTATTAAACTGATAATAGAAACTGTTTTATTAATAAACACAGCGTTATCCTCTTTCCATTTAAGATAACTTCTTTACGAATACGCTATGATTTCAGTTGCGTTTCTATAATGTGTTCCAATAACCCATCACTGGCCACTTCGATCATTTCAAACACATTTTCGAAACCGTCAGCGCCATAATACGGGTCGGGTACTTCCGTTTCACTGCGATCTTTAGCAAACGACATCATCGAATGAACTTTGCTGAGTTCATCTTCAGTGGCCAATTTAGACAGGTTGTAATGATTGGTATTATCCATCCCGATGACATAATCAAACTCATTAAAGTCGTAAACAGTCACCTGCCTGGCTCGTTGATCCGATAAATCATAACCATGAGCAACCGCTGTGGCTTGGGAGCGTTTATCCGGTGCTTCACCAATGTGATAGGCGTGAGTACCTGCAGAATCCACTTCGATT
>CALHTA010000266.1 GCA_938038645.1 uncultured Thiotrichaceae bacterium | reverse complement strand
AATCGCGCAATTCAGATATGGTTTGGATAACTTGCATCTGATCCTCACAGGCTAGATTTTATTTTTATAAGGGTATCATCAGATACCTGATCTAAGTAGCTTTCAAGTAAAGAGCCGTCGGGAAGTATTAAATCTGCAGCAATTTCATGCAGTGGATAGATAACAAACTCGCGCCGAGTCATCCATGGATGAGGCACGACTAAGCGCTCTTCGTTAATCTCATGAGTGCCATAAAGTAATATATCTAAATCCAGCGTTCGAGCAGTCCACTGAGCACCACTTCTAACTCTTCCGTAACTATTTTCGATAGCTTGCAGCTGATCAAGCAATGCTATTGGTTCTAAACTAGTTGTAAAACCAGCAACCGCATTGATGTAATCAGGCTGATCTTGGGGTCCATGCGGCTTGCTTTGGTAAAAAGAAGATAGAACGAATTGCTCAACACTAGGAATCGACTGAATAGCTTGAACGGCAGAGTTAAGCGTTTTTTTCGAATCGCCAAGATTACTGCCCAAACCTATATAACAAAGCTCTTTACCAGCACTGCTCACTACTCAGAACCTTTGCTCTTACGACGTTTATTTCTACGACGCTTCTTTTTGACATGAGGTATAGCTTGGGACATTTCAACCTGACGCTCTTCACTCGCGACTTGAAATTCTTCCCACCAGTCAGCGTCAGCTTGCAGCGCCGCATTTTGCTCAGCAATGGCTTGTAAACATAAAAAGTCAAAGGCTGCGCGGAAACGACGATTCTCAACAAATAGCCTAGCGCGTCGACAGTTCTTTTGACTAAAACGCGACTGTAACAGCCAAATCTCACGCGTCACGTTACTAAATCGACGCGGCACGGCAGTATGCTTTACCTGCTCACTCAACACGTCGTTAGCTGCTAACTGCATTCCTTGAGGATCAGGGTAAGATAGCTCGCGATAAGCTGCCTCACCTTTCTTCATTGGCAACCAAAGCATCACTGCGAATAAAAACGCCGGTGTGACAGACATACCATCATTAATTCGTTTGTCAGTGTTCTTTAGGGCGCCATTAATTAGTGATAAGAAGTGGCCGCTATCGTCGCCTTGTAATGCCTTTTCTGTTGACGGAAACAAGCTTTCAAACAGATTGTATTCTCGAAGTAGCTCAAGCACTGATCCCGCTTTTCCACTGTGAAACATCTTTAGCGCTTCATCAAACAACCGCGCTGGGGCAATATTGTTTAATAGCGGGGCCAGTTCACGAATCGGTTTTTCGCTTTGAGGCTCAATGCTTAAGCCTAGCTTTGCTGAGAAACGCATTGCCCGCAGCATTCTTACTGGATCTTCGCGATACCGTGCTTCCGGATCACCAATCATGCGTAACTGACGCTTTTCAAGGTCTTCCATACCACCCGCAAAATCCAATATTTCATCAGTGTGGATATTGTAAAACAGCGCATTGATCGCAAAATCGCGTCGGATAGCATCCTCTTCAATCGTACCAAAGACATTGTCATGAAGAATGCGGCCTTCTTTACCCACCTGACCGCGATCTGAATTATCATGCGGCGCTCTAAACGTAGCCACTTCGTAATATTCGCGTCCAAAATGTACATGAGCCAATCGAAAGCGCTTGCCAATGATTCGAGTACTAGGTAAGACCGCTTTAATTTGCTCTGGGTGAGCATTAGTCGCTATATCAAAGTCTTTTGGATCAACATTCAGCAGTAAATCACGTACACAACCACCCACTAGATAAGCTTCGTAGTTCGCTTCATGAAGTGCGTTGAGAATGGTTAATGCCTTTGAATTGACACTTTTTTTGGAAATTCCTAGCTTTGATGCTGACAGAACCAGAGGGGTAGGTTTGTTATCCTTCAATTTTTATATTCCCTAAAATCACGCTATCCTCGCCAAATATGCCATACGCGGCGGATAATAACACAAAATTACTCAATGATACTCTTTGCCATAACGATTGCGTCCTCTCGTCCTTTAGTGGCCGGATAATAGTTTTTTCGGACACCAATTTCATTAAATCCTTCAGATTGATAAAGGCTCAACGCCGCTGTATTTGACGGCCTTACCTCTAAAAAGCACATCGTCGCATCATATTCCGTTTTAGCTAAATTAAATGCTCTTTGGAGTACAACCCTCCCCCAGCCCTGGCCTTGCAAGTCTGGATGGATACAGAGGTTCAAAACATGCATTTCTCCCGCCACCACTGACAAGAAAAGATAGCCTCGAATCACCTCATCTATCTCAAATACCCACCCATGATAATGACTAGCTCTGAGGCAGTCTTTCATGATTCGTGCTTCCCAAGGGTGTGGATAGGCCGCTTGCTCAACTTCCATAACCAACCCTAGGTCAGTCTCAAGCATTGGTCTCAAATTAGCCTGAGGCTGTACTTCTGAAAACACCCTAGCCATCAACTAAGCGCCCGTTTAATGAATTGTAAATCTTGCCAAACTAGTGCCTTTAATCGTGGCTGCTTTAGCAAATAAGCTGGATGGTAAGTGGCTATAAAATGCGTATCGTGACCTTCAAGGGAATGCTGCTTTTGCCTTAAATGAGCCATAGACTCATTCTTACCGAGTACTTGCTGTACACTATTTCTGCCCAGCAGAATAACCAAACCTGGATTGACTAATTTGATTTGTTGCTTTAAGTAAGACAAACAGCTGGCTGCTTGGTTTGCTTGAGGTGCGTTATCTAACGGTGGTCGGCATTTGAGTAAATTAGCAAAATAAGCACTGTCAGGCTCGATACCTAAATGGCTTATCATGCTACTTAATAGCTCTCCTGATTCCCCAGAAAACGGTTGAGACATCTGCTCATCGATTAATCTGGGGATATCGCCGACAATCATGAGGCTTGCCTGCTTATTGCCTTTACCAAACACAGTATGTTGCCGTTTATTATGAAGATCACAATTTGTGCATTGACTTACTGCCAGCTCCAATTCATTCCAACTCACACCATCAAGATTCTTTACCACCACTTCAGTGTTATCTTGAGCAGTCTCATCCAAACTCGCCGCAAGGTCTGCAATTTGCTTTATAGGTGTCTGTTGAAGATCTTTAAGCAGTTCATCCGCCGCTTTTAAACCTTTTACTGCTGGCTCTGAACTGGGTACAGGTTGCGCTGATGTTTTGACTTCTTGATCACCGACAGCTTCTTCAAAGTCTAGTGCGGGCACTGGGGACTCGGGCATAGGTAAATCGCGGGAAACCCAAACAGGCACCCCCATGGCACTTAAATAGTCTAACTGCTGTTGATTAACCGCCACTCAAAAGTCCAAATTACGACTAAGATAAGTCGTCGTTATTATCATTATTTAAGTTAATAACGGGTACTGTTTTGATATATCCAAACTTACGAAGCACCCAATAAACGGGTCCAGACAATGCATAAA
>CALHTA010000265.1 GCA_938038645.1 uncultured Thiotrichaceae bacterium | reverse complement strand
TCGGGTCCAAACTTTAACACTAAAACAACAACCGCCAGAAAACCCGAAGCAAAACCTAGGGGCATGCCGATTGCTAATAAAAATATCATCCCTGCTAAGAGGATGAGAGATATGAGTCCTATATCCATCGTAGTAGTCTCCTCTTAACTTTTGTTGTTGCTGTCAAGCACGCTTTTGGCACGCATTTCATCGTCTAATAAACCCTGCGCACGCTTGAGTTCTTCTATTTCTGCTTGCATTTCATCGACTTCCATACCGTCACCTTCCTCGTTCCAATCCATAATCAGGTTAGAAACGGCCTGTATGCCTACGATCAGTGTGATCAGTAAGACTAAAGGTTGGGTGATTGCGGGTATCGGTGGAGCCCAAGCACTGTCGAAACGCTCCCATGTGATGAGGGCTTCCCACGCTTCGTTGAAGCCTCCCCAAATCGTTGCAGCTACCCAAAGAATAATGAGGACTGTACTGAGAACATCGAAAAACCTGCGAAGCCAACGAGGAACAACGTCATACAGCATCGTGATTCGGATATGACTGCGCTGTTGCATCGCGTAGATGCCCGCTAGGAGATAAACCCATCCTCCCATCCAAAGGCTCATTTCATTAACCCAGTTGGTTGGAAGTTCCAAAACATAACGCATAAAAACTTCGTACATCATGATGATGACGATTAACCCAGGCAGAACCATTGCGATTCTGCTAAAGCGCCAGGTGAAGGCATCTACCCACCCCCGCTGTTTATGCTCGACCATGATTAAGCTCCCCTTATTCTGTGTAACTAGACTAACTTTAAACTAAAACGGCAGGGTGTTTAGACCCTGCCGTCTCTAGGAAATAAGAATTTCCTTATTACTTCATCGCACCCATTCCTTTTAGGAACTTGATGTGTGCTTCTAGCAGGTCTTTTGCTTCAGGTGTAGTAGCAAACTCAACCCAACCTTTCTGTACTGCGTCACGATACTTAGCAAGCTCTTCAGGAGACCACTCGTACAAGTTGATTCCTTTTGCTCTAAGTGCAACAGCATTCTCAGCATTCTTCACTTCGTTGATTGTCGCGTTACGTAGCGCAAGTGCTTCCATCGCTACTGACATAATCTTTTGGTGATGTGCTGGCATCTTGTCCCAAACTTTCTTGTTACAAGCTAGGTGGTCAGCAGGCATTGAGTGGAAACCAGGGTAGTTAGTGTGCTTACCGATTTCGTACAGACCTAGACCAATGTTGTTAGTTAGGTTAGCCGCGTCAGCACCATCAATGATACCTGTCTCAAGTGCCGTAAAGATCTCGTTGAAATCCATTACGATTGGTGATGCACCAAGGTTTGCGAATACTTTAGTCGCAAGTCCTGGAGGAGAACGGAATTTCCAGTCTTTAAAGTCAGCCGTGTTACGAATTGGCTTCGTAGACGCAAGAGACTCAGGACCAGGGATCCACCATCCAACAAATTCCATCTTGTATTTGTTGTATAGCTTGTTTAGTGCTGCTTTACCGTCACCGTTTAACATCCAAGACATTTGCTGATAAGGGTTACCGTAACCACCCATTAAGTCACCAGCGAACTGGAATGCAGGGTTTTTACCAGTCTGGTAAGCACCACCTGTCATGTCGCAGTCAAGGATACCGTTTACTGCCGCGTCAAAAGTCTCAACAGACTTTACAACAGATGAGGCATAAAACATTTCGATTTCGATTTCGCCGTTAGACATCTCTTGAACGTCTTTAACGTATTGCTGAGCCATTTTGCCCGAAAGCGTCTCAGTCGAGAAATGTGTTTGGATACGTAATTTAGTTTTGCCACTGTGTGATGCAGCAAACGCTGAACCCATAGTTGCTGTTGCGAAAGCCGCAGCTGTTACTGCTATGCCGAGTTTCTTAGCAATTGACATCGTAAAATCTCCTCCATTTACAAGATTTTGTAGATAAATTAGTGGGGCCATTCGGCCACAATTTCTTACTCCATAACCTTATCAGAGATTCTTAACGATGCAATAAGATTTTTATTATTTTCAAAATTTGTCTTTATCTTCAAAATTTCCTATATTGTTGACAGTTTTCTAAAAGAGCAATGCATGCCGTCATCTGAGCAAAATATTTATGAGAAGCTTCGAGATCGACTCACGAGCGGTGAGTTTGAGGCTGGTCAACGGCTACGCTCTGATAAGTTAAAAAAAGACTACGATGTTTCAGCAGGCACGATCAGAGAGCTGCTGTTTCGATTATCTAGTGTAGGTTTAGTCGACTTTTTGGAGCAACGAGGTTTTCGTGTGCCAGAGCTGTCCAAAGAGATACAGCATGACCTGACCCAAACCCGGATCATGCTGGAGTGTGAAGGTGCCTGCCTGTCGATTCGAAATGGAGGGCTGGCTTGGGAGGCGCGCCTAACGGCTGCACATCATGAGCTTAAGCACATTGAAACACACATCAATCAACAGTCATTTGACGGCAGCGTTGAGCTATTGTCACTCTGGCGTGTTGCTGAAATGAAGTTTCACAAAACACTGATTGAAGAATGCCGATCTGAATTAATCAAAGAATTCCATGAAAATGTCTATCATCGTTTTAGGCAGCAATTAATCACAATAGACCGGCAATTTGACCATATTCCTATGAATGTCGAGCAGCATCAAAGTATTCTCGAAGCGGTTCTCCAGCGAGATGAAGATTTGGTGCGTAAATTAATCTATAAACATTTGTCTCGCCATCTGGCGCCATTACCAGAAAAGGTTGTGTCGATCGCTAGTTGATAGTTGCGGGTTCAACCAGGTATCAATCCCATGATGAAGAAAGAAAACCTCCGTTCAAGACAGTGGTTCGACAACCCCGACGACCCTGAAATGACCGCGCTATATCTTGAGCGCTATCTAAATTACGGACTGACCCGTGAAGAACTACAGTCTGGCAAACCCATCATCGCCATTGCCCAAACGGGTAGTGATCTATCTCCCTGTAACCGTCATCATCTTGAGCTAACTAAACGGGTTCGTGATGGAATTATTGCGGCGGGTGGAACGCCGATTGAGATTCCGGTTCACCCAATACAAGAGACAGGAAAGCGCCCCACGGCAATGCTTGATCGAAACTTGGCGTATCTGTCGCTAGTTGAAACCCTGTATGGATATCCTATTGACGGCGTAGTATTGAATGTTGGTTGTGACAAAACCACTCCAGCACTGTTAATGGCGGCAGCCACGGTCAATATTCCCGCGATTGCCCTGAGTGTTGGGCCTATGTTAAACGGTTGGTTTAAAAACGAACGTACCGGCTCTGGAACGATTACGTGGAAGGCACGAGAGCTGCGGGCAAAAGGCGAGATTAATGGTCAGGAGTTTATAGAGCTGGTTGCGACAGCGGCCCCCTCAGTGGGTTACTGCAATACGATGGGAACGGCATCGACAATGAACTCACTGGCGGAAGCGTTGGGAATGCAGTTGCCGGGTTCGGCTTCTATCCCTGCACCTTATCGTGAACGAGGGCAGATGAGCTATGAAACGGGAAAACGCATTGTTGATATGGTTTGGGATGATGTCAGACCTAGTGACATTATGACGCGAGAAGCGTTTGAGAATGCCATTGTGGTTAACTCGGCTATCGGCGGTTCGACTAACGCGCCGATTCATTTAAATGCCATTGCACGTCATTTGGGTGTCGCGCTTGATAATGACGATTGGCAAAGTGTTGGCCATAAAATACCACTCCTAGTGAATTTACAGCCTGCTGGAGAATACCTTGCAGAAGATTATCACCGTGCCGGCGGAGTACCTGCCGTTGTTGCTGAGCTGCTCGCCAATGGCCTATTGCCACACCCAGATGTTTTAACCGCTAACGGCAAGTCTATTCGGGATAACTGTGCTGGAAAATTAACGGGTGACTCGTTAGTCATTAAGACGGTTGAAAAACCATTGGTGCAGGAAGCCGGATTCATTAATTTGAGGGGTAATCTGTTCGATAGCGCGATTATGAAAACTAGCGTGATTAGTGATGCTTTCAGAGCGCAATATTTATCTAACCCAGATGATCCCAACGCCTTTGAAGGTAGAGCCGTCGTGTTTGAGGGGCCAGAAGATTATCACGATCGAATTGATGATCCTGCTGAAAACATTGATGAAAGCTGTGTGCTATTTATGCGAGGCGCTGGTCCTAAGGGTTATCCCGGTGGATCTGAGGTTGTAAACATGCGTGCACCGTCTTATTTGCTGGTTCAAGGGGTGGATGCTTTGCCTTGTATTGGTGATGGACGTCAGTCTGGCACATCAGGTTCGCCATCGATATTGAATGCTTCGCCTGAAGCCGCTGATGGTGGTGGTCTGGCGTTGTTGAGAAATGGTGATCGAGTACGGATTGACTTGAATGAATTCACTTCCAATATCTTGATTTCTGATGAGGAATTGGAGGAGCGTCGTGCTGAGTTAGCGGCAAGTGGTGGGTTCCCAATACCGGATAGTCAAACGCCTTGGCAGCAGTATTTCCGTGAGCTGGTTCAGCCTTTTGATAAGGGGATGACGCTAAGGGATGCTGATAACTATAAAGACATTTCTCGTAAGAGTTTGCCTCGGAATAATCAT
>CALHTA010000264.1 GCA_938038645.1 uncultured Thiotrichaceae bacterium | reverse complement strand
AACGGTCGTCGCTATGTTTTCCATTGGAACTTGGATAAATTTCCTCAACGGGAGACCTTTTTCAAACTCATTAATGGTTTAGGCTATCGCACCTGCGCCAATGTTAAGCCGGTTCTGTTGGACGACCACGACTCATTTGATAAAGCACAAAAAGGGGGTTGGTTTGTCTCGAGGCAGGACGGCTCTCCTGCCATTGAGCGCTTTTGGGATGGTGCCGGTGCGCAGTTAGATTTCACCAACCCAGACGCCACGAATTTTTGGCAAACGGGCATATCGTCTGAAGTGCTTGGCGCAGGCTTTGACAGCGTTTGGAATGATAATAATGAAGCCGAGCTTTGGGATGAAACAGCCACTATCAATGGTTATGGAGAGGCCATAGAGGCTATCTCGGCGCGCCCTGTTCATGCTTTACAAATGCTTAGAAGCTCCTATGAGGTGACGCAACAGAAATCGCCTGACAAGCGCCCTTATACGATCAGTCGAGCGGGCCCAATCGGTACCGCACGCTACGGTGAAACTTGGTCCGGCGATAATGAAACCTGTTGGCACTCGCTAAAATGGAATTTGCGGCAAGGTTTGTCAATGAGCCTATCTGGCTTTCCTGTTGTCGGTCATGATATTGGCGGTTTCTCAGGCCCATCCCCTTCCCCTGAATTATTGGTCCGCTGGTTCCAAATGATGGCACTTCACCCGCGTGCCGTTATGAATTCATGGAAACCAAATGAGGCGTTAAATACTAACCTTCCCTATATGTACGACACTGCGACCGAGCTTGTGAGACAAGCGCTAACTCTGCGTTATCGTTTCCTGCCGTACTTATATGCATTGACTTGGCAAAGCCATCAAACGGGATACCCTATTATTCGCCCGTTATTTTACGACTATTCAGATGATGAATGCTTTGTAGATCAGGATTCATTTTTGCTAGGGCCTGACGTTTTGGTTGCACCGGCTACAGAAGAGAACCAGCAATATCATTCGGTTTATTTACCAGACAACGGTGAGGGCTGGGTCGACTTTCAAAACAATGAAGTTCTAGCTGGCGGCCAATGGCTTGAATACCCTGCGGACATAGGCTTATTGCCAATTTTCATACGTTCAGGAAGCATTATTCCGCTTGCTAAGCACTGGCAGGATAAGTCACCTCACGATGCTGAATCTCTCGAACTCGTAATTTATCCAGATCAAAGTATTGGGAAAAGCACCTTCACACTGTTGCTTGATGATGGAGATACTACTGGGCCTGAGGGTGACGAGGTAAACGTTGTTATGCAATGGAATAGTCGCGCCGTTGAGGTTTCTTTCAATAGCGAAATGCCGATTTATATCAATTGCCCAACGTTAGGCTCAAGAGAGCTTATCGAGACTAATTAAACCCAGTTAAAGATAGAAAGGAGGCAGCTATGTTAAACCAACAACAAATCGAGCAGTTTCAACAGCAAGGCTATCTGGTGGTTGAAAACGTGCTCGACACTGAACACCTAGATGCCGTTCATACCGAGTACGCTGAGCGCATGGACGAGCTCTATCAGCAGTGGCATACCGCAGGCTTGGTAGGCACGCCTCCCGGAGGCTTATCGTTCTGGGAAAAGCTTGATCTCTGCTATAACGCTTCTGGCTTTGATTGGTTCCAATCTTTTGATATTAGTTTGCCTGGTGAAGATATTCGAGAAGATACACCCATGCATTTCGGGCCAGCTATATTCAACATTGTCAGAAATGAAAACTTACTCGATATAATCGAATCACTAATTGGCCCTGAAATTACCTCAAACCCCATTCAGCATGTTCGTATCAAACCACCTGAAGGGCTATTGCCACAGGGTGAAATTCGCGCGCATATTACCGCGACCGATTGGCACCAAGACCGCGGCGTTGGACATGCAGAATCTGACAACACCGATATGATTACCGCATGGATAGCGATTAATGATGCGACAGTTGACAACGGTTGCTTGCAGGTCATTCCTGGCCCTCATAACGAGATACTGCCGCACTGCCCTAAAGTACAAACCGCAATCGCCGATGAATTCATAGATGAAGCGGCTGCGGTACCGCTTCCTGTTAAGGCCGGTGGTGTTGTATTATTTCACCCGCTTACACCACACTCTTCTCTTTCAAACACTAGCGAGGGGTTTCGCTGGTCATTTGATTTACGCTACAACGTTACAGGACAACCGACGGGACGGGCTCACTTCCCAGAGTTTATCGCTCGTTCAAAAGCTGATTCTGCTAATGAACTACACGATTGGCAAGCATGGAAAAAGCTTTGGGAAGATGCACGACACCGCGTTGCCAACGCACCACATATTGATCAACATCGCTGGCGTTCTGATAGTCCGTTTTGCGCTTAATTTAACAACAAGGAATTAACAATGTCACAACCAAAAATCGGTTTTATTGGTCTAGGTCTTATGGGCTTTGCCATGGTCTCTCGTTTACTAGATAAGGGATATGATCTAACCGTCGTTGCGAACCGCTCTCGCCCAAATATTGATGCAGCGGTTGCTCGGGGCGCGGTCGAAGTTGCTACGGCTAAAGAAATGGCGGAACGCAGCGACATCATCATGCTTTGCTTGGACACAAGTGCCAGCGTTGAAGCACGTGTTAGAGGTGAAGATGGCATTATTGCCGGCCTGAAGCCTGGCGCAGTGGTTATCGACTTTGGAACCTCTTTACCCGAAAGCACACGCACATTAGGGGCTGAAGTGATTGCCGCTGGTGGACAATACCTAGATGGCCCATTAGGTCGTACACCACAGCACGCTAAAGATGGCTTACTCAATATTATGACGGCGGGTGATAAAGAAGCGTTTGATTCGGTTGAACCCACATTGAAAGATTTAGGTGAAAACGTATTCCATCTCGGCGCTTTAGGTGCAGGTCACACGATCAAGCTAATGAACAACTTCTTAGGCATGGCAACCGCTAACGCAATGTCTGAAGTGTTTGCAATGTCAGATATTGCTGGCATTCCAAGGGAGACTGTTTATGACGTGATGGCTGCTGGCCCGCTTCGCTCTGG
>CALHTA010000263.1 GCA_938038645.1 uncultured Thiotrichaceae bacterium | reverse complement strand
ATATCTTTTATCGTGTAAATCAGTCCACACAGTTGTTACTCAGAAAATTGATGTATTTTCATACATAATAACATGATAATTGTTTAATCAGAAACCTTTAATGTTTAGGGGGCGACTGATTCTAAGTCGTTGAAATACAATATTATGAGCATGATTGACTAGGGGGAATAAAAATAACTAACAGCTTGAAATTCAAAAAAATTGATTTGTACTTAAAATCCCTCGGTAGAAATACCGTGCCGGTTCGATTCCGGCCCTGGGCACCATTGATGTATATCCTCCTTTCCTACCTGCTTTTCCTTCAAACTACGTTTTAAGTAGCTGCTTTCTATGGCATTATCCACTGCCAAACAGCACTAATACGAAACGAGTTCCATACCATGCCAATAACATCCTTACTTAAAACCGCGTTAGCAAAACGCGCTGATCTTATTGGTGAACTAACATCAAACCCATCAAGTTCAACAAGCACTGACTGCTTTCGTGTATTCCACGGCACAGTAGAAGGCGTAAACGGCCTTAATATCGACCGTTACGGTGATGCTTGGTTAATTCAAACCTTCCATGAAACACTCGATGAAAACGACCTCAAATCTATTCATCAAGTCTTGTTAGAGGTTGCTGAGTTGCCAGTTGTTTACAACGACCGATCAAAAAAGAACTCACGAATCATCAATGAACTAGATCCTGAAACTGAGGCTTTCGCTCGTTCTGAGCAAGTAATCTGTGAAAATGGTATTTATTACACCAGCAAACTGCGGCATGAGGGCCAGGATCCGTTGTTGTTTCTAGATATGCGTGTGGGTCGGGAGTTTTTTAAAGCGAATAGTCGCAAAAAAAGCGTTCTAAACTTGTTTGCTTATACCTGTGGTATCGGAACGGCCGCAGCTGTTGGCGGTGCGCGGCGAGTGGTTAATGTTGATTTCTCATCCTTTGCTTTAGCGGCCGGTAAAAAGAACGCAGAATTAAACGGGGTTGAGTCGGTTTGCCAGTTTATTCAAAGCGATGCGTTTCCTGCGATGCGCCAGTTAGCGGGTCTAAAAGTCACGAGTCGCAATAATAAGAAGCTACCGGCTTATCCTAAAATGTCAGCGTCGCAGTTTGATCTTGTGTTTTTAGATCCGCCACGTTTTGCCAAAAGTGCTTTCGGTACGGTTGATTTAATCAATGACTACCAAAGCTTGTTTAAGCCTGCGGTATTAAGTACGAAGCAGGGTGGCCAGATCATTTGCTGCAACAACGTTGCGAAAGTTGATAAAGATGTTTGGTTTAAAAGCTTAGTCCGCTGTGTAGAAAAGCAAGGTCGCTCAGTGAGTGAGGTGACTTGGTTGCACTGTCATAAAGACTTTCCTTCGTTCGATGACAATCATCCCTTAAAGATTGTGTGTTTGACTATCGATTAAGTGCTCAGGCTTATGCATTTTCCTGGCAATTCCAACAACTTTCAAACATCGCACCATTAGGTTCTTTGCACTGTTGGCATACCCAGTCAGGTCTATCTTGCTTGTCCGTCAGTGACTTTAAAACGCCCACTGCTTTCTCATAATCGTTTTCATCGATGACACAAAGTTCTGGCCAGGTTTCATTAGGTACGAGGTCACCGGCACCACCTGACGCAAACTCATTCTTCAACACAACATCGATTCCTTCATTCTCTAGAAGGTTTTTTGCGTTCTGAACTAAAGCATTATTCTCGTGGGTATAAACCGTCTTCATAAGTGTCTCTGAGTGGGTATTTCTTAGCAGCATATCACTTGAACTATACGTAACGTAAGTTTTAAATTTGTACTCTAAATTATTTTTAACAAAAGTAATGATACAAAAGGAGAACATTTTGAGTTATAGTACTTTTTCCTTAATTAGTTAGTTTGTTCGCAAAATTTAGGAGGAAATCTTCACTCAATATAAAAATAAGTGTGATTACAATTTGAGAAGTAACTTGCTTCTCGTCGCGTAAACCACCCTGGTGCCAATCTACTGCCCTTGATTATTATCAGGTACGCACAAAGCCTCCGGTTCCCTACCCGTGAGGCTTTTTTATTTGAGGATATTTTTCACCACATAGGTATTATGTAAACACCCGTAACCGTTGAGATTTCTATGCGTTTGTTTATTGCTCCCAAAAGAGATGTGGCTTTATCAATCTCTAAAGCGCTTGGTGGTCCTACAGAGCCAACTGGTGCCTCTTTTAACTTAGATGACGACCAAGTAACTTGGCTGTCAGGGCACCTTTTACGGCTGGGAAACCCTCAAGAATATGATGACCGATACGAAACCTGGTCGATAGACGATTTGCCGATGAGTTGGCCGATCAGTTATTTACCTGATGATCGCCATAAGAAACAACTCGCCGCTGTCATCGAACTTGCTAAGCAGGCTGATGAGCTTGTCAATGCAGGAGACCCTGACCCTGAAGGGCAGAGATTGGTTGACGAGGTAATTGAATTTGCGGGGCTAGAGTCAAAACCGATGGCTCGGTTGCTGGTTAATGATAATAACCCCATGGCGATCCTTAAAGCCTCCCTTAGTATGCGCAGTAATAAAGACTATAGGGGCTTGTCTTTGTCGGCATTAGCACGATCTGTTTGTGATCAACGCTATGGTTTTAACTTAACTCGAGCTTATACTTTGCTGGCAAGACAGCAGGGGTATATTGGTGTTTTATCTGTGGGAAGGGTACAAACGCCAATACTCGGTTTGATTGTGGCGAGGGACAAGGCACATGCAGCCTATGAACCAACTAATTATTTTGATGTTGAGGCTGAAGTTAGCATTCGAAATAAAAAGATTCGCTGTCGATATTTTTCACAGCCAGAGGAAACGGCTTCTCAGGCTTCCGGACAGTTAGATTTAGTGAGTGAGGTTTTAAGTCCCGAAGAAGCGACTCTTGGTTTTTCTAAAAAGAGCCAAGCAGACCGCATTGTTGAAGACATTGCCAATGAAAAAGTGTCGGTAGAATCTGTTGAAACCGAGGACCTGAACTGCCCACCGCCGCTGCCCCATAGCTTGTTGAGCTTGCAAGCCGAAGCGGCTGGCCAATATGGCTATCATCCAAGCTTAGTCCATGAAATCGCTCAGAGATTGCGCGATGAGCACATGGCGATTACTTATCACCGAAGTGATTCACGTTATCTGAGTAACGAAAGATTTAGAGAAGCACCTGCATTGATTGAGGCACTCTCGGTTGATTATTCAGCACTGACTAAGGCCTGTGACAAGTCCCATCGCAGCGAAGCTTTCAATAGCGATAAAGTGACGGCACACCATGCAATCATTCCTACCCTAAATGTCCCTAGTAACGATCGTTTAGATGAACCTGAAAAGCGTATTTATGATCTTATCCTCCGTGCTTATTTAGCACAGTTTCACAAAGACGAAGTGGTGAGAGAAACGAAGATCACTTTTAACATTGGCAAGCATCAGTTTAAAGCGGTTGGGCACGTGACTGTGCAGAAAGGGTGGAGAGACTTACTGGGAGATAAGTACGAAAGCGAAGGACTCGGTGTGTTGAGTAACGGCAACGAGTTTGACGCATCGGATGTTTCTCAAAACCTGGAGTTTATTACGCGATTTGATTATGGCAAGGTCTCCGAAGTGTCAACGATTAGTAAGGCATCGGCAGGTCCTCAACGCTATACCATGAAAACGCTTCTGCAGGATTTAACAAGGGTTGCTCATTACGTGACTGATCCAGCTATCAAAAAGCTGTTGCTAGAAAAAGATTCTGCTAAGCAGGATGAGGCAGGTGGGATAGGTACACCGGCGACTCGTGATAAGCACATCGAAACCTTGTTTAATCGTGGTTTTATTACTGAAGAGGTTGGTCACGTTACCAGCACAAAAATTGGTAAAGATTTCTATGATGCTTTGCCCGATTTTGCGGTGAAGCCTGACATGACCGCTTTATGGCATGAAAAACAAAAACAAATAGAATTCGGTTTAATGGATTATCAGACGTTCATTAGCGATGTTGACATGATTATTGCAAAAGAGGTTGAACGAGCAAAGCTTAAAGGGTTGAAAATTAAAGTGAAGCCAATCGAATGCCCCGTTTGCAAAAAAGGCCATTTAGTTCTTCGCACTAGCAAAGCAAAACAACAGTTTTGGGGGTGTTCGATCTTCCCAGAATGTCGAACGACATTTTCTGACGTTAAAGGAAAACCAGATATCTGAACGGTTTCTGCTTGCTAAACCACCAATAATTATTAGACAAGCATTGCTAAGGAATCGCTATGCCATCAGATATGAAAATCTCCGATAAAGGCCTTCAAACCCTTATTGATTCAGAGGGAAGCGAGCAAGAGACTTATATAGATCAAGCAGGGCTTCCTACGATCGGTGTTGGTCATTGCCTGACTCGTTCTGAAATCTCTAGTGGAAAAATTGAGCTTAGCGATGGCTCGATAATCGACATGAGAAATAACCGCATCAGCCAAAAAAATATAAAGCGTTTACTGCAAGATGATCTGATTTCACGAGAAAAGTTGGTCAATCGCTTAGTTAAAGTGCCATTAGCTCAAGGGCAGTTTGATGCGCTTGTGCATTTCGTTTTTAATGTAGGAAACGGTGCTTTTAAAAATAGTACCCTACTTAAAAAGCTCAATCGTGGTGACTACTCGGCCGTTTCAAACGAAATGAGAAAATGGAATATTGTCACTGTTGCTGGACAAAAGCAGGTCAGTGATGGCTTGGCTAATCGAAGAGAAGTCGAATGTGCTATGTGGGAGTCTTGTGAGCCAGAGGCGCATGTAAAAAGAAAGAAAAGAAAGAGATCTAGTAAAAATAGTCAACCACGCCAACGATCTGAATCAACCGTTAAAACCGGTTCGCAAAAGCCAGTTTATAAAAGTAAGGTGATTGGTGCTGCGATTGCAACTGCTGCGGCTTATTTGGTGAGTAAGTTCGGTATAGAGATCCCGACTGAGTATCAGTCAGCGCTAGAGAGTTCAATCGTCTTAGCAGGTTTAGCAGGGATTGGGATTCTGAGGAAATGGTTTACCAATACTTCTATTCGTTAATGGCTTAATAGAGTGTGTTGAAAACTTAAGAATCAAGCCATTCGATAGTGAATGTCATGTAATAGCTGTCTTGGTTATCGCTTGGATATAGCAAACGAAAACTAAGCCCTTCACCATCAGTATAATCTCTCTGTTGTATCAGAGTGTTTTGATTGTTTAAGGCAACATCAGTAAAGCTTCGACTGCTCACTTGGCTTAATTTAAATCTTTGCTTAAGTAGCGAATCGATCTGATCTAAAGTAAACAAAATGCTGTTTTGATGTTTCAATAAAACATCAGTTGTACAGTCTCTGTACTGAGGAGTGATAGCGTAATCAATCCCATCAATTAAAATCTCATAAGCATCGTAATCTGGATTGATTTTATGCCCTTGTTTTTCTAAATAAGCGTGTTGCGATGATTTTGGTTTGTCTTTAAAAGAATAACAATATTGATCAAAAAGATTTACAAAATCGTTCATGTGATTATCAGGTAAGGCTGTGATATGAAAAGACATAAAAATAAATGCCGTAGCATATAAATATTTCATTATCGTTGATCCTGACAAAAAAAGAGGGGTAAAAATCGTTGTTGGGTTAAAGCATATTGTAGCGGCAAAGTCATAATTTTGCATTATGTTTACGGTGTTATGACATTGCATTTACTTATGATTGATTAGGTTTTATTAATATAGTTCCTCACAATGTGAAAAAAATCAGCAAATAATAATAAAACCTTGGACTGATTACGGGATACTGTTTAGCATATTCTCTGTATTCAACACTTAGATGGTTTAGGGATGACTGAACCCCTCTACGCCTTTTTAAAGAAAATTTGCTTACTTCTAACGCTTACAATCTTTACTAGCGTTAACGGAAAGGCGGATCAAACTGCATTATGTTCTGACTATGCAAAGAGCAGCGTATTGTCACACATTAATAATGTGAAATCTGAGTGTGGCTTTAAAGGTGAGTTATGGAACCCTAGCCTTAAGCAGCATCAGACTTGGTGTCTTGATGGTAACCTATCTTTAGCCAAACAAAACTTACTCGATCGCGCTCAGCTTCTTGAAGAATGCGGCCGCAGTATGCAGCGTGAGTTAGCCTGGGAAGAAACCGACTTTTTCATTCAAAATAAACTATTTGGTGAGTTGATCAATGCCGTTGCAATGGATGATGTTGATAGTCTTAAGTTGTTTGAAGAGCAGGGGGTTGATTTAAGTTTTGAATGGCATCTAATCGACGGTGGTTTGCTATATTGGGCAATCAGCAAACAAGCATCTAAGGTGGTTCACCATTTGATCGAAGTAAAGTTGGCCAACCCGAATTTGACTTCAAACGGCGGGCCAAACCCATTGGTAAAGCTACTTAATAATGCTCCTCGAGTTAATTATCGTTTGCTCGATTATTTACTAAGGAAAGGTGCGAGACCGAATCATGGCGGGGAAGACTTTTCAGATGAAAGTTATCCATTGACAACTGCAGCTAGCCACAATGACCTCGAAAGTGTCAGATTACTTTTGAAGTACAAAGCGGATCCTAATTTATATGAATCGGTCCCACCCTTGATGATGGCAATTTATAATAACAATTCTAGGATGGTTGATTTATTATTGAGCTCAGGTGCAAAACCAAACCAGGGGCTAAATGGCTTGCACTGTCAGAAAATCCACAAGACGCAGTCTTATGGTAACTTGCTGGCAATGGACTCAGCGAAAGAAATTAATAATAGCCGGATAACTGCTGCCTTAGTTCGCTTAGGTGCTAAAACAACAGAAGAGTGTTTATCTGGCTCATAAAATACTGCTTAAATGCAGCAAGAAAGACATGAGGCAATAATGAAAATTAATAAGCAATGGATTTTGGGGCTTCTGGCAATCTCGCTAAGTTACCCTTTGGCTTCAGAAGAAGTTCTTACTGTTGAAAATGCTAAAAGTATCATTACCCAGCAACACCTCAATCTAGATACGGCATTGAAGGCCGCTCAGGCGAGTCTAGAAAGCTGTGGATCTCAGGGTATTGCTGTCAGTGTATCGGTAGTAGACAATAATGGCTTACTCAAGGTGCTGTTAAAAGCGGATGCTGCAAGTCCATTATCCACTGGTTTAAGCGAGAAAAAGGCTTTTACCGCAGCAAACTTTAAAAGAGATACCACACTACTTGCTGACCGGTCTGATACGGCGGTAGGAAGAAGTGAAGGCATATTAATGTCGGCAGGTGGCGTTTTGATCACT
>CALHTA010000262.1 GCA_938038645.1 uncultured Thiotrichaceae bacterium | reverse complement strand
GTAGGAGTCTCACTTCCCCTACTCGGCTTTGCGATGGCAGGCACCTCACTATTGCGCGCAGTGGGCGATGCAAAAATGTCGATGTGGTCTACGCTGATTGGAGGTCTTGTCAACGCGGTGCTCGACCCCATCTTTATTTTCACGCTTAAGATGGGCCTAAGTGGTGCCGCCATTGCCTCCGTGTTTTCTCGTGTAACCGTTGCAGCAGTTGCTATGTACGGCGTGTTTAAAAAACACGAGCTGTATGCCCCAACCAATTTACAAAGCTTCTTACGAGATGCCAAACAATTGAATGGTATCGTTATTCCTTCATTAATCACTAACCTTTCAGGCCCCATAGGCTCGGCTTTCGCTACCGCTCAAATGGCAAAGTTTGGAACCGATGCAGTTGCGGCGGCTTCAGTGATTGGAAGAATTACACCCGTGGCTTTTGCAGGACTATATGGCTTGTCAGGCGCAGTCGGCCCCATCGCTTCACAAAACTTCGGTGCGGGAAATTACCAACGCGTGCGTCAAACGCTCATCGAGAGTTTTAAGTTTAGCTGTCTCTACGTAATCCCTGTCGCAATCTTAATCTACCTATTGCAACAGCAGTTAGTTGAAACGTTTGGACTTAAAGATGAAGCCGCTGAGCTGCTTGAGTTCTACACCACTTTTATCGTCATTAGTTATTTATTATTCGCGCTTCAGCTAGCGGCAAACCCAATATTTACGGCACTTCGCCACCCTGGCTTTTCGACCATTAGTAATATGGCAAGGGATTTGTTACTAGGAATTCCTCTCATATACATAGGCGCCATGTACTTTGACGCTAGAGGGGTATTAGCAGGTCAAGCAGCAGCTAATGCGATTGCTGGCGTGTTAACGTTTGCAGTCGCTATGTGGTTAACTCGCAGAGTTGAAAATGGTCAGTCAATTGAAATCGGTAGCCTCAGAACACGCTGGCATCATTACCGTGCAATTGCTCCCGGGGTGCAACATCGTGGACACTGAAATTTTCATTAATTAAAAGTAATTTTACACAATGGCGTAAAAATACTATCAAGCATTGCTCTAGCCAATACTCACTATTAGGCCTATTATAGCTATAAGGCGTGTCTTGTCGTGCCCAAAAATCACTTGGAAATATCAAGAAGCAAAGACTTATTCCTAACTTAAATTTTAAAGGAGTCGGTCTTTTCAATTTTCACGAGGAAGGAATCTATGGCTTTACAACCCCCGTTAAAGGAACTCAATATTGGCCTTGCAGAAGGCGGATTTTACAAAGGGTTCAACAACGTAGTGGCGCTGGCCTCTAAAATCGTTATCGCACTCATCGTACTTTGGTGCCTTATTGCACCCGATGCAGCTGCCAAATTACTGGGTGAACTCAAAAATTGGTCATTCAATAATCTAAACTATTACTACACTTACGCCGTGGCATTTTACGTCATCGTCTGCTTTGCCATCGCGCTTTATCCAAAATGGGGTAAAACCAAACTTGGAACCGCTGATGGTGTACCTGAGTTTTCAAACTTCTCTTGGTTCTCAATGATGTTTGGTGCCGGTATTGGTATCGGCATGCTGGGTTATGCAACGGGTGAGCCGATGTGGCACATGGGTGATAACCCCGAAATCCGAATGAGTGCGGGCTTGGTCAAAGAGGCATTTGCTGCCGCAGGAATAACACTCGCTGAGGGCGCTGACCTTTGGGCAGAGTACGCAAAACAAGTTGCAGCTGGCTCCATCACGGCTATAGATAATCTCTCTATTCCTAAAACAGAATCGACCATTCCGGCTGTTTATGACTATGTGTTTTTACACTGGGGCTTTGGTGCATGGGCTTGTTATGCACTCGTCGGTATCTCACTAGCATTTTTTAGTTATTCACGTGGCTTACCACTAACAATTCGTTCCACACTAGCCCCGATCTTTGGCCGTAAGCTAGAAGGGTCACTAGGACATATTATTGATGTAACGGCAGTGGTAGCAACAATTCTTGGTATTAGCCAAACAATCGGTTTAGGACTTAGCTCCTTTGCTTCTGGCTTACATAATATTACTGGTGCAGCTTGGCTGGTAACTGACGGAGAGCCGACTACAGCTGCTTTATTAGTGGCACTGGCTATCGTCATGGTGCTATCAACTATGTCTGCTTTATCAGGCGTAGGTAAAGGAATAAAGTGGTTAAGTAACCTTAATATGGTGCTGTCGTTTGGCTTGCTAGCGTTCTTTGCTATTTTCGGCGCAACAATGTTTGCCGCTGAACTTCTTGGAAAAGGATTATTTAATTACATCATTCACTTACCAGCGCTAACGCTTACTGTTTTCCCTGCTGAAGGTGCGGGTAGTCCAGGTGAGTGGCAAGGTTGGTGGTCAATATTCTACTGGGCATGGTGGATTGCGTTTGCTCCATTCGTAGGGATATTCCTTGCGCGTATTTCTAAGAACCGTACCATCCGAGAGTTTGTTTTAGGTGCAATCCTAGCGCCTTCACTCATGTGTTTCCTCTGGTTTACATTGCTAGGTGGAACCGCAATAGACTTAGAGTTGAACGGTGCAGCAGAAGGCGCTATTTATGCCGAAAGCCTGACGGCACAGCTCTACGCAGTAATCAACATTATGCTGACATCAACGCTGGCTAAGATCATGTCAGGCCTAATCGTTATCCTGCTATTAACCTATTTAGTAACCTCTGCTGACTCAGCGGTTCTGGTTGTTAATACCATTAACGCAGGCGGTGAATATGGCTCAGCGGGTAAAAGCCACATCATCATTTGGGGTTTGATCCTGACAGCCGTTATAGCAGCATTGTTACTAGTCGGAGGTCTGGATGCGATTAAATCAGCGATGATTATTGCCGCCGTTCCGTTCTCCTTTGTAATGATCCTGATGGGCATCAGCCTACTCAAAGCTTTAATTAAGGATGGCTTCCGCGCTTAAATAGCGAGTAAGTCACAAGCCTGCCACTCTTGAGTGGCGGGCTTTTTTTATTGTCCATCACTTCTAGCTGATAATTTCCTGACTAAAATTATTGACTAAGTTTGTGCCTCTACTACTATGAACTAAGTCCAAACCTATCACCGTGGAGCGAAGCCTTTATGACTTACACTATTTCTCAAATGTCAGCCGACGATAAAGCACAGTGGGAGCCACTGTATAAAGCTTATGCCACGTTCTACAAAATGCCGATGGAGCAGGAAACGCTGGATACCGTTTGGTCTTGGATTCAGGATGATGCTAATCCGTTCTTTGGTTTTATTGCTAAGAATGAGGCAGGAGAAGCGGTGGGTATGGCGCATTGCCGTGAGATGCCTTCGCCTTTACGCGGTGCGGTTCTGGGGTTCTTG
>CALHTA010000261.1 GCA_938038645.1 uncultured Thiotrichaceae bacterium | reverse complement strand
AGCATAAAGGCTGCACTCGCGTTGCTGGTGTGCATGGCAGGTGTTTGTTCCGCGCTGCTCATGTCTTCTAAGTAACCGTTTTCTAACTTTTCAAAGGTGGCTTTACCTTCTTCAAAAAAATCAAATGGGCTGGCAAAGTCTTTCATCGCGAGAAACAATGCATCTGGTGCAAAGTGCAAATCATCGACCGTTGCGCCATAGCCGTTATAGTTAATGTAGATACCTAGTTTTTCAAGCTGTTGCATTTGGGTTTCAGAAAGGCCACTTGCTTGGCTTAAAGCTTCGCCAACCTTTTTAAGATTATCGCCAAATGAGCCTACGATAGCCCAGTGCTGAAAAGCGCCCTTAAGGTGTAAATTTACCAAGCTGCTAGTACAGCAATCTGCGGCGGTATTAATGGTAGTGATTAAATTAGGGTGGGTGTATTCCGTTTCGCCAGCAAAGTGATGATCAAAATAGCTGACATTAGCACCCTGCTCTAAAACACGATCTAAACCTTCTCGATTACTGTCTAGAGAAATATCCAATACGGTTATGTTATCTCCTGCACTCGCGGTCACTTTACTCAGTAATTTAATATCTCTTTTAACGCCCGTGACCAAATCACTCTCGACGGGGTTTGCATTGCGTAACTGGATTAGTGCACAAATTCCATCTGCATCACCGTTAAATACATCGATATTCTTCATATTGTCCTTGTTCTAGAAAACTTGGTATTAGTATAGTTAAAAAAGAGCGTAGATAATGCCAGAAATCGCTTACTGAAAATAGTGATATGCAGTAACCACAATTCAATTAGAATTTAGTTTTACCTCAATGAATCTGCTATTATCACGACCGTTTTATTGAGAATCCAATATCAGATGCATGGTCTAAATCCACAACAACAAGCGGCCGTTGAGCACATTGGTTCTCCATTGTTAGTACTTGCGGGTGCTGGTAGTGGAAAGACTAGAGTGATTACTGAAAAAATTGCCTGGTTGATTCGCAAAGCAGGTATTCATGGCAGAAATATTGCCGCCATCACCTTCACCAATAAAGCCTCCCGCGAAATGCGAGAGCGAGCGACTCAGCTGCTCAGTAAAGAGGAAGCACGCGGGCTTACGGTGGCGACCTTTCACAACCTTGGCTTACAAATCATCCGTAAGGAATACAAAGCCCTCGGTTATAAATCTGGTTTTAGCATTTTAGACGCTCAAGACACCTCGACAATCATTAAAGAATTGATGATGCGTGATGAAGACGCGCCTGAGCCTGATGATGATTTTAGATGGATTATTTCTCGTTGGAAAAATGATTTCATCTCACCAATTAAAGCGTTTGAATTAGCCATGACGCCTCAAGAGTTGTTGGCGGCTAAGGTTTACCAGCGATATCAGAGGCAGTTGAAAGCCTATAATGCGCTGGATTTTGATGATCTGATTGTACTGCCGGTTCAGCTGTTTGATTCGAATAAAGAGATTTTGCTGAAGTGGCAAAACAAACTACGCTACCTATTAGTCGATGAGTATCAGGATACCAATACTTGTCAGTACCGTTTGGTCCAGCAGCTAGCAGGCATTCGTTCTGAAATTACCGTGGTTGGCGATGATGACCAGTCGATTTATGCGTGGCGCGGTGCTCGACCTGAAAACATTAACCAACTACAAAAAGATTACCCAACGCTTAAGTTGGTGAAGTTAGAGCAAAACTACCGCTCTACCTCGAGCATTCTTGATAGTGCTAACCATTTGATTGCTAACAATCCTCACCTATTTGAAAAGAAGCTGTGGAGTGCATTAGGCAGTGGCGACAAGATACGCATTCTTCCCTGCCGTACCGCCGAGCATGAAATTGAGAAAGTTGTCGCTGAGATCATGAAGTACCATTTTCGTGACAAGGCTGAGTATAGTGATTTTGCGGTGTTATACCGAAGCAATCACCAGAGTCGTTTGTTTGAACGCTATCTGCGACAAAATAACATTCCTTATAAAATTAGCGGCGGTACCTCGTTTTTCTCGCGTGCTGAGGTTAAAGATACGCTGGCTTATATCCGTTTAATCTCAAATACGGCTGATGACGCTGCTTTTTTAAGGGTAGTCAATACGCCTAAACGTTCTATCGGCGCTACTACGCTTGAGAAGTTGGGCGACTACGCCAATGAGCGTGAAATTAGTTTGTTTGCTGCTTCGACTGAAATGGGTCTAGCGCAACAGCTAAGCGAAGGGGGTCGAGCTAGATTGGCTAACTTCTGTCACTGGATAAACGATATATCGCACGCTAGCCGCGATGAAGATCCGCATAAAATTGTTGAGCGCTTAATTACCGACGTTTCCTATTACGACTGGCTGCAAAACACTAGTAACTCTCCAAAGATGGCTGACAAGCGCATGGAAAACGTTCAGGAAGTGATTGATTGGATCAAACGCCTGCACAACGAAGGTGAGGGAAAGCATCAGGACTTAGCAGATATCGTGGCGCACATGAGTTTGATGGATATTCTGGAGCGTAACCAAGAAGAAGATGATAAAGATGCTGTGAGCCTTATGACGCTGCACACTTCTAAAGGTCTTGAGTTTCCTTATGTGTTCTTGGTCGGCATGGAAGAGGACATATTGCCGCACGCTAACTCCCTTGAAGATAACGGGCTTGAAGAAGAAAGACGCCTAGCTTACGTAGGAATTACCCGAGCAAAGCAGCACTTAACGATTACCTTTGCTAAGACGAGAAATCGGTTTGGTGAGAAAATTACCTGTGAACCCAGTCGGTTCCTAGATGAGTTACCCCCTGAGCTTATTGAGTGGGAAGGTCAGGTGGTAAAGTCTGCTGAAGAGCGCCAGGAAACAGCAAAAAGCTACATCAATAACTTGCAAGATATGTTGAACGATTAGCCTCGTTTTTTGTTTGTATCTAATTAGTCTTAACTCCCGTAGATGTATGAAGTACAGTCAGTACTCAAACTTCACGGGATCTAGCTATGGCACGTCAGAAAATTACTTTTAAGAATGATCAAGGCATCGAACTTGCTGGTTTACTTGAAACCCCTGCCGATAGTGGATCAATTCGCAGCTATGCTTTATTTGCGCACTGCTTCACCTGTGGGAAGGATATTGCGGCAGCCTCGCGTATTGCACGAGCGCTGACTAAGTTTGGTATCGCTGTGTTCCGTTTTGACTTTACCGGTTTAGGCAATAGCGATGGCGACTTTGGCAATACCAACTTTTCATCTAACGTTGATGATTTGTTAGCGGCGTACCGAATGCTTGAGCAAGACTTTTCAGCGCCTCAATTATTAATTGGACACAGCTTGGGTGGTGCAGCAATTTTAAGTGCGGCTGACCGCATGCCTGAAATAAAGGCGCTTTCAACGATAGGCTCCCCCGCCACAGCTGATCATGTTCAACATCTGTTCCACTGTTCTATGGATGAACTTGTTGAAAAAGGCAAAGCAGAAGTAAACATTGGTTTACGTAAATTCACGATTAAAAAGCAGTTGATTGATGATCTACAGCAACACACAGGCACAGATCATATAGCACGTCTTAGACGCCCGTTAATGGTATTTCACTCTCCTATTGATACCGTAGTTCCTGTCGCTGAAGCGGCGAAGATTTTTACAGCAGCCAAGCATCCTAAAAGCTATGTATCATTGGATAATGCAGATCATTTGCTATCGAATGCTAGAGATGCGGAGTTCGTCGCACAGACCTTGGCGTCTTGGGCCGATCGATATATTTCAGAGTTACCTACCATGGATACCGCCACGACTACCAATATTACTGCTTCAGCTAAAGCACAGGGTCCAATTGAAGCGATTAAAAACCTGAAGAGTGGTGAGGTTCTCGTTACCGAAAAGGATAAGAAATTCCTTCGTGGATTGTATACATCAGATCATCAAGTACTGTCTGATGAGCCTACTAGCTACGGTGGTACGAACTTGGGAGCCACACCGTATGACTTGCTATTAATGGCACTGGGCTCTTGCACCTCAATGACAATTCGTATGTATGCAAACCACAAAAAAATAGCCTTAGACGAGATTAAAATTCACCTCAATCATGAACGCATTCATGTTGATGATTGCTCTGATTGCGACGGCCTTAGCGGAAAAATAGAACGAATTACTCGTGAGATAGAGTTGAAAGGTGATCTCACTGAGGCGCAGCGAAAGCGCTTGATAGAGATTGCTGACCGCTGCCCTGTTCACCTCTCCTTAGAGAACGATTTAGTGGTCAGAACGCATGAAGTGCCCTGGAAGTCTGTCTAATTAGCATTTAGAGCTGCTTTTGCTTGCCAATATTTAGGAAGTTGTGGATATAGGGTGTTTCCTTGTCTGACTGCTTGAAAGCAGCATACAAGGTTTTGTAAACGCCCTCCTCACCTAAGCCTAAGGCTCTAAGCGGGTATTTGTCACAATAGATTTTTGCTAACCAGCGTGGCAGTGTCATGACGCCACGCTGGCAGACGGTAAGCTGCAACATCATTTCAATGGATTCAGTAAACTTCTGGGCTTTCGGATTGATGTGGGCCGGAATTAAGAATTCTGTGTAAATATCTAAACGTTCGATGGGTACAGGGAACAACAGA
>CALHTA010000260.1 GCA_938038645.1 uncultured Thiotrichaceae bacterium | reverse complement strand
TATTGACAGGCCATAAAGACTCCTTAGCTATTGGGTATTATTTAAGGTTCTCGGGACACGCCACTATCGGCGCATCGTTCAGCAGTTGCTGGTAATGAATATTCACTTGGCTCAAGTCTATTTTATTCAAAAAGCTCGAATATGTCAGGTACGCCAGTAAAAAGCGTAGGTCTGAAGCCCAAGGTGGTAGATAGGTTGCGGGCTGGCATAAGTCCATACTCGCAAGCTCACACAAAACAGGAATATTTTCTAAGTCCAGCTTGCCACAAAACAGCATGCGTAACACATCGGTGCGTTTTGTAGCGACCATAGAGCGCATGAAATTATGCACTCTAAGCAATCCATCGAGATAGACGATGTCTTTTGTGAAAGGCACGCCGCCTGTTAATGTACCACCACGAAACACTCTGCGAGTGTTTTCAAAAGACTGATCTGGCTCGCCTATTCTATCGAGGAAATATTGGTAAACCTGTAAGAAATCAGCCCCATCAACGGCCATTTGAATGGCAATGACGCGATCTGCCAATCGATGCATCCTGTCTATGTCCATGGAGCCTGTAATAAACTCTGCGAATACTGCCAAACCTTCCTGTGTTCTCGTGGTGCCAGGGTAACTGGAAGCAAGAATCTTCAAGTCCGGTTGATTTCGACCGTTTAACGAAGTGGCTACGTGAACATAAGCCTCATGATTAATGAGTTGCTGGATGTCTTTGTCAGTGAATTTTGCCCCACGACGAATACGGATTCGGGTAGCGCCGGCTAAGGCATTGGCAGACAAAGTATCAACCACGCTAACTTCTGGCGCATTATCAGCAAACATGGATTGCGTGGCTTTGTGCATGGCTGCTGCAACGGTATCGGCGTCAATGGCTGCAACATCAGGATCGCCAAGATCTATCATGTCGAAACTCGCAAACAAATCGGCTAACTGATTGGCTAAACCTAATGAGGTATTTGTTTGATCCACCAGTGGGCTTGTTGGCGTTCCATATAGGTCACAGGAGTATTTGTAAAAGTCTGGAGTCGCGGTACTTTGTAGTAGCTTTGCGGTGTTTTCAAGGTCTTGGGCAATACCCAGTAGCCATTGATCAATGGGGTTATTTGGGTTGAGTTTGGTACGAACGGCTTCAATGATGTTGAGCGTTTCGGTCGCATCAAACTTTTCATAACTTACAACCGGAAGCTCTTTGGCATTGTTAGCAAAAAACTGCTGTTTGATTGATGCGTCCCAACTTAAATGCCCCAATACACGCAATGACCGTGATGCTTGATAAAGCTGATCAGAAACGTTGCGAATTCTTTGCTTTTCTTTTTCTAGGCTCATTCAGAACCGTCCTTTTTACTCTCGTTTTCTACTACATCAGCTTCTTCAGTTTCTTCTGATTCACCTTCTACCGGCTTAGCCAACTCAGGATAGATTTCATCTATATTTTTGAGCTCAGATAGCGCGGGTAAGTCGTCCAAAGAATTCAAGTTGAAGTAATCCAGCAACTGACTTGTCGTTCCAAACAATTCAGGCCTGCCCGGCACTTCTTTATGCCCAACAACTCTTATCCATTCCCGCTCAATTAAAGTTTTAATAATATTAGAGCTAACAGCAACGCCACGAATCTCTTCAATCTCTGCCCGAGTGGTAGGCTGCCGATACATAATCAGCGCTAGAATCTCAAGCAATGCACGTGAATAACGCGGTGGCTTTTCATCCCAATGCTTGGAGACCCAATCTTTATATTCAACGCGGGTTTGGTAGCGAAAACCGCTGCCAACCTCGACCAACTCAAAACCACGACCGTCGCAACGTTCTTGAAGGGTCTCAAGCGCACCGCGAATATTGGCTCGGCTCGCTTTATCTTCGGGTTGAAAGTAATGCATCATTCGTTCAATCGTCATCGGCTTTTCAGCACTGATCAATATCGCTTCTAGCACGCAGATGAGCTCATTATTTTTCATCAATCTGATCCTCATCATCGCCATAGTCTTGATCAATATTCATATCAAGATTGGCATGATTTTCTTCTGATGCGGTTACCGGCTTCACATAAATTGGCTTATAAGGATCCACTTGAACCAAGTCAATCACTCTAGATTTCAATAACTCCAGCACCGCCAGAAAGGTAACAACAATTCCTAAGCGCCCTTGACCTTCGATTAGCAGATGCTCAAAAGAAACAAACTCTTTTCCCATCATTCTATCCAAAACCTGAGTCATTCGTGCACGCACAGAAATCGTCTCACGTTTGATTTGATGATGCACCTTGAGGTCAAGGCGTGACAGCACTTCGTTAAACACTCTAAGCACTTCATCCAGCTCAATATCGGGCAGGGGAATATCTTTTTTTGAAATGATGGGAGCGATTGTTAATGGTAAAAAATCGCGTTCCGAACGAGGTAAATCATCAACATCTTCAGCTGCTTGCTTAAAACGCTCATATTCTTGTAAACGCCGCACCAATTCTGCGCGAGGATCTTCCTCGTCATCAACACTTTCACGTTGAGGCAGCAACAGTCGGGATTTGATTTCAGCTAGCAACGCTGCCATCACAAGATATTCTGCAGCTAGGTCGAGGTTTTGTCGTCGCATAACTTCGACATACGCCATGTATTGCGTGGTGATTTCAGCTATGGGGATATCGAGGATATTTAGATTTTGTCGCCTAATCAGGTAGAGCAACAAATCAAGCGGGCCTTCAAAACTTTCTAATATGACTTCAAGCGCATCCGGAGGAATGTATAAATCCTCCGGAAAAACAGTGATCTTCTCACCCTGCACGATGGCTAGGGGCAATTCCTGCTGA
>CALHTA010000259.1 GCA_938038645.1 uncultured Thiotrichaceae bacterium | reverse complement strand
GTGACCAGACAATCAACACCCACACATTCACCAGAGTAATACAAAACCGCATCTTCAAAATCAGTAAACTCCGAGTCAGCGGCAAGGTCCAGCACGCGTGCATTGACTTCACTTATACCAAATAAGTGCAGTAGTTTTTTGATCTCTAACTTAGCTTGTTGCCGGTTTTTTGCCTTTGAAATTAGGTAGTCCAATGTAGTGACCGTTGTCGCGCAGAGGTAGCCTTCTATATCACGAGTTTCGACGGCACTGACAATGTTTGCAGATAGCTCAACAAATTGAGTACGGTTTAGCAACACATCGAGAATGACATTGGTATCAACCAAAACCTTCATAAGTACTTATCCTCTAAGTGTTTTTTATAATCTTCCTCATCAACGTCTGAAGCACTCAGCACACCAATCAAAGACTGGGTGATAGGTGCATTCTCCAATTTTTGATTATTCTCAGTTAATGCCCGAAAGTAGTCAGCGACAATCTGTGACAACGACTTATCGTTCTGCTTTGCATAGTTTTTGGCTTGCTCTATCAACGAGTCTTCTACTCGTAGTGTAAGTTTTGTTTGCATTAATGAATACCATTGACGTGTATTTATATTTTATTTATACGTCAATATCTTTTAAAGTTCAAGTTAACACTGGGACAGATGCAAAGTTTGACTCGTATGTGAATCACATTCATAATTGCGGTTCATGTATAGGTCAAAAATGAAAAAAGTATTTTCAAATTATCCATTAGAGAGCGTATCTCTACTAGCTAGTCTCATCCGCGCTTCCCGTATTGAGAATAAACTCTCAACAACTGAAGTTGCTGAACGTGCCGGAATTTCAAGGAGTCTCCTCCAACGCATCGAAAAAGGCGACCCCAAATGCAACATCGGCGCATTCTTCGAGGTGGCGACCATAGTCGGTGTAAAACTCTTCGATGCTGATGACACCACCCTAAACAAACACATTCGCAGAATAGAAGACAAACTCACCCTACTCCCCAAGGCCATTCACAAAAAGAAACGCAAGATAGATGATGACTTCTAAAAAGCACACTGAAGCTTATGTGTGGATTTGGCTTCCTGAAGCGACAGAACCTGTTGTAGCAGGCAAGCTAGAAATGGACGGCAAGGAATTGCTCTTTAACTATGGTAAAAGCTATCTAGAGCGCGTGAATGACTCCAAACCTGCGATAGCGATTTATGACAAAGAGCTACCCCTAAAGCCTGGTGACTTACCATTGCTTGAAGGCTTATCTATGCCAAGCTGTATTCGCGATGCTGCGCCAGACGCTTGGGGTCGCCGAGTTATCATCAATCGAACACTTGGGCTAAAAGGTGCCAATGCAGATACTGCGCAGCTTGATGAGCTAACCTACTTATTGGAGTCAGGCTCTGATCGGATTGGTGCCTTGGACTTTCAGGCTTCACCCCGAGAGTATGTTCCACGATCTCCAATCAATTCAACATTGGACGAGTTATTGGAGTCTGTTGAGCGTGTACAGCAAGGCATTCCATTAACACCTGAACAGGATCAAGCACTGTTTCACGGTAGCTCTATCGGTGGTGCGCGCCCCAAAGCTTTGATAGAGCAAGATAACAAAAAATATATTGCCAAGTTTTCAGCTAGCTCTGACCTCTATAGCGTAGTGAAAGCAGAGTTTATTGCCATGCGCTTAGCCGCGCTGTCGGGTTTAAATGTCGCGCCTGTAAAGTTAGTCAAAGCCATGCACAAGGATGTCTTGCTGATTGAGCGGTTTGATCGTATCCACACGCAGAATGGCTGGCAGCGTAAATCGATGCTATCTGCTCTGACTTTGTTTGGGCTGGATGACATGATGGCTAGATACGCAAGCTATGAGACGCTTGCCGAGCTTATTCGCCATCGTTTCACAAATCCTAAAGGTACGCTTCGAGAGTTATTCTCCCGCTTGGTATTCAATATTCTATCGGGTAACACTGATGACCACGCTCGTAACCATGCTGCATTTTGGGATGGTAAACATCTTACGCTAACGCCTGCTTATGACATCTGCCCACAGGGGCGAGCAGGCAATACGGCTTCTCAGGCAATGTTAATTCATGGGAGCAATAACCTGAGCCAAGTTAAAAACTGTTTGGCGACTGCGCATAATTTTCATTTGTCAGAAAGTGAAGCTTTAGGAATTATTGCTCATCAAAAGAGTGTGATTGAAGCTCAGTGGGATGCTGTTTGTGATGAGGCCGAGCTCACACCAGTAGACAGAAAGCTGCTTTGGGAAAGACAGTTCTTGAACCCGTTTATATTTGAAGGTCGATTCACGAACTTGTTATGAACAGCGGTCTAAAACTCACTTTTCTCTTGCTAGTATTTTTCAGTTTATCTTTAGCTATAAACGCAAAAGACAACATCTCAAACCAGTGCAACACGGTCGAGGTTGCGCAAAAACAGTTTGATATCAAAGCCATGATTGCCTTTGATAAAACGGCAAGTGCTGAACAAAAACAAGCATGTAAGAAACTATTTCCATATCACAGCTACGAGCAGGATATTGATTTCTTCACCTGTGAAACGTTAACGGACTCACTTTATCGGGATGTATACGACTCACTCTCGATATTACAAAACCTCAAGCAATACGCTTCTAATGTTACGCGTGAACGATGTATTACTCACACACTGAACAGTGTTGGACCGTTAAACAACAAAATCTTTAAGGGGTTGGTGAAAGACCTTCTTGAGATGAAGCCCTCAAATCAACAAACAATACTTGATGATCTTTTGATATTTTATGTTCGTAATGACAAGCAAGCGCTTAAGCATCAAAACGTTCAAACACTTTTGGAACTTGGCGCAAATCCTACAACCCCTACTAACGTTGGGACTCCCATTTTAAGTAAGGCTTTTTGGGCAACTTATGTGGGTGGTGGAACCTGCAAAGCTATTCGCCTCATCATTGAGGCTCTTAGCCCAGAAGATTTAACCACTCCTTACCCCAATCGAGAAGGAAATCATCCAGAAAAAAATATTAATGCCACACCACTCATGGCCGTAGCTAGTCTCGGTGGCTATTGCCCTGATGAAGCGATATTAGTTGCTAAAAAGGCCGCTGATATTAACAAACAAGACAAGAATGGTAATACTGCTCTTCACCATTTCTATCTTGATATGGGCCGACATTCATGGCTCATAGATTATCAAATAACTTTGGTCGATATCCTTCGCAAACGTGGGGCATCATTTGAAATACCAAACAAAGAAAACATCACTGCCGAACAACTGCGCCTAAAACTCAAGCAGGACAAGGATAAGTGCCATGATCTTTGTGTGAAGCTATAAGTTATTAGTAATCACCTTTTAAAAATTACAATCAGCCGAACTAAAACTTTCGATTAGCCGGGCTGTGCCGATTAGTTTGTGGTTCCATCAGCTTGAATGTGCAAATGCTTGTTTATTCCGTATTTTACGGATAATGTGGACAGTGAATCAAACAACAAGGCAAGCGAATATGAAAACGATGACTGCCTCAGTGGCAAGTAAAGCATTTGGACAATACTTAGACTCCGCTTTGC
>CALHTA010000258.1 GCA_938038645.1 uncultured Thiotrichaceae bacterium | reverse complement strand
GACTTTTACAGCAGCCGCTTCACCACCTGAAGTCCACCAATGAGTAACTTCAAGGTCAGCAGCTTGTGCCATGCTGCTTGTTCCCGCTAATAATGCGGCTGCAATACAATGCTTTAATGATTTCATAGATTCGCTCCTCCATAGAGCTGTGGGTTAAAACACTAGCCTTTGAATAGCATATCGCTAGTCAAATTCAGGGTAATTCGGCTAATTTTTCCTGTGTGCTTAAAGATCTCATCACTTAACTCTGGCGATAAAATCAGTCCATCAAGGCGCTGTTCAGTCCCATCAGTGAAATGAACGTTCACAGATGGCTGTGCTAGCTGATCCAATATATACACAAAAGGGATCTGACACCAAGTAAATGCTAAACCTGATGCAGGAACTGACAGTGTTTTTTCGTTGCCAAATTTGTCAATATGGGTAAAAGACCCTGAATCATTTAAAAACTCTTTAGCCCTTAACAAACTACTATCGATGAGAACCTGTCCGTTTTCGATACGAATACCTAACTCAGCAAAACGAGTCAGAACCTCTTCTTTTACTTGGCCCGTCATGCCCGGCTGCTGTGCGCCAGCGTGTTTAGGCGTATGCGAATATGGATCCGTCGGAAAAGCACCATATTCCAAGGGTGTTTTGTTGAAACCGATCCCATCACGAATACGATAATACAGATCACCTAATCTTTGAATTAGACCTTCATCTGCATTCTGACTCTTTGCTGCTAAGAAATTTTCTTGTGCGGCTAGAAGCAATTTTGAAACCATGTGCCAATAAATGCTGCCTAGTCCTTCGAAACCAAACATACCACCAGAGCGACCAGTGAACTCTTTATGGTTAAACACTGACTCGTAAAGCTCATGAAGATCAGTTCGTATAGATTCCAAATTAGTGCCATGCATCGCAACTAATTGATTAAAACTATCATCAAGATCCATCTTATTAGTCAATGATGCGTTGAAATGATAAACCCCTTCAACGTCCTTTTCTAAGATACTGCTTTCACCAAGGGCAAATAATTTCTGAAGTGATGGGTAAGTATCAATCTGTGATTGTGAGATGCAATTCTTTTCGAAAAAGCCGGGCAAATCACGATCAGGATAAAGGATGAAAGTATGCTGGTCAGGACGATACAAACTGGTTTCATACAAGGACTCAAGCATATCTGCCGCTTGCGCTAATGGAATCGCACCGGAACTAAGCGCTGCTACCTGACCCTCAAGCATAGGATAAAGATAATCAACATTTAGGTCACCCGGTTTTAAATTAAGCAGGTTATAGGCGTGGTAGAGCCCATCTTCTCGTTTATTGTTTTCGATACACTGATCAATCACTTCAAGAGCGCTACTAAACAACTCAAGCACACTCTCAACACCCTGCTCTGTCTTACCTGCCAAGCCGTTGGCATAAACTTGCTGTCGATAACGATCTGAAGACTGCTGCAACGCTTCGAAGATGTTAAACCTTGTCTCACCGTTAAGTGAGCCTGCTTTATACTGGGCAGTGGCTGATGCCATTATTTCAGTCGTCTCATTTAACCAAGTAGCTACTTCGTTTGATAGCTCAAAAGGTGCTTGCTCGTTTTGCAATGTAGACTGTAAAAAGCTGATATGACGACGGAGGTAGTTAAGCGTCACCATCGACAAGCCGTAACCCACTAAAGCGTTATTAGCATCGTTCCACTCAGGTCGCTGGGTGTTTAACCAAATACCACCGTCCGGCACTAAATTACTTAGCTTACACAGTACTGGAATAAGTAGTTTTTCAAGTAAATTAACTTGATAAACCTGCTCATTTTCATCAAGCAATAACTTACCATCAGCACCAATACTACTCACACGCTGCTCTATTTTATTCGACAGTGCATGATCATAATCAACGGTATCTTTTGGATCTTTACACATCGATGCAAAAGGCTTGATACGATAAGGAACATTAGCGTAACTATAAATCGGGTGTCTAAGTAATTGATTGAGTCGACCCGGATGGAAATCAGCTGACAGCTCAAGAAGCTTGAGCAAATAGATTATCTGATGATCTCCCCAATAGCCGATATAGCTCCAAGGATCATCTTTTTCTTGGACTTCCCAATCTATCCCTTCTTTTGTAATTCGATAGGGGTTGTAACCATCTAAGGTGGTTGCATTAACAAACTTAGCAATGATGTTTTCAATAAACTCAGGATAGCTGAATAACAAGGCTTCCCAGTTCTGGAAAATATCACGCCAGTTTCCTTGATAAGAAAGCAGTGGATCACCCTGCTCATCTTTAAGTTTTATAGCAAATTGATTCCATGGGCGACTCGGATCACCGTGACGTCGACCAAAAGTGATTGGCAAATATTCACAGGCCAAGCGCTCAAGATTCAAATCGTTTGTCTGCTTAATACTTTCCATGAAATCAACAAATTCCATGGACTCAGGATTGCCCATCAGCTGGGCTTTATTTTGCTCATATACCGGTGCATTGAAATGACGAAGCATCGCCATAAAATCAGCTTGATCGATACTGTTTTGCTTATCAAAAACACCACCGCGCATGCTGTTAAACAGCACATTCGCATAATGGTGAACACTGACATTTTCTTCAGCAGTCGTTTGAAAGCCATCAACTGCTGCAATAATTTTTTCAAGATCAGCTGAACCAGCAGACACTGACTCAGCTATTGACTGTTGAATATCACCGTTTGTGAGTAGCTTGTGGCGAAGTGCAATAACTTGAGTTTGTGTTTGCTCAACGTTGGCGATGAACTGCCACGTTTTGCTAGCACCCTCATCTAACTGAAAACTACTATTTAATAAATAAGCACCGCGTATTCCGCGAACCCTTGTCTCTGTTTCAAGCTGCTGACCCTTTCGAAATGCTGCAATTTGATTAGCAGATAGCAATATTACCGCGTCATCAATCCCTGTAGAAAAAACGGTGTTAGCCCACATTGACTCGGCTGGAGCCGCTCTATCACTGATGCCTGAGTACAAAGTAAATGAGCCAATTCCCGTCTTTTGGTCTAGCTCATTCCACTTGTAGGCGTTAACCAGATTACTGGCAGTGGTTTGGATTTCACGGGGTGTAGAACCAGACACGATGTTTTGTAAACCATCGAGCATATCAATTTTGACTGATTTGTTATTGAGGTTTTCAAGCTCGCAGTCACGCACGAAGCCAAACTCATCTGAAGTTGCCCAGGTATAACGAAAAGCCAATTGAAGGTCATGATTGATTTCTTCAAAACACAACTTATTACCCAGTGTATTTTTATAAAGATTACGGCTTAGTTCATAGTTGTCAGTATGCGCTTCGTTAAAAGGCTCCCAGTTGCTAATACTGCCTTGCTGCTGGACCTTCAGAATTGTTTTAGGCCCAGTATGTGGAGCACTTTCTTCAATCTTATCGACCGGGCCATAAGGGAACAAAGCAAGCTCAGGTGATACACGACCTGCTGTTAAACCTCCATTTGAAGAAACAAATAACCAGTGATCGCTATTGGACACAACACTGATAAAAAACGCAGGCATCTTATCAACATTGCGAATTGCGTAATAACGTTCATTGTCACGAGTAATGAACTCACCATGAGACTCTTGGTTCGTGTGTGAATCAACTTGGTTAGTCATTTTAACAGCTTGCAGTACCATGTTTTTGGTATCTCCCTAAAGCACTTTTCAGAAATTAAAAACAAATATGCACCGGCTCTCCTCAGAAAAACCGATGCACATAGGGGAGGAACGCTTAGTTAATTTTTTTAGAAATCGTTGTGGTATTTGCGTCGTACAAATAACCCCAATCATCAATCGCTTGTAGTGCTGCTGACTGAGTATCATACAGCTGAGGTAAGCCGAAACTCTCAGGCTGAACTAAACGATCAGCAACCCAATCTCTTAGAAAATGTGAGATCTGTGCATTGACAGGCCCAGTGAAAGTTACCGAACCATAAAAGTTATCTAAGAGTGCGCGGTAAGCTCTCTTAGCCTGATCTTGAGCTAATCCACTTCCTTCTTGTGCAACGATATTGTGCAAGCTCTCTGCCACGTAAAACTGATTTTCACCTTGAGCATCCCTAACATGAGCGGTTGCCCACAGATAAAATTTAGCGAGTGGTGAAGGAGCAGCTGTCGCCAAGTCCCATTTAGTTGTACCGTTTATTGCGGAACGAGCATAAGCGTTGGCTGGATCATCAAGTACGCAAGTCTCCTCCCCAACACCGATATCAGGGCAATACAGATACGTTAAAGGCCCTGTCGGTAATTGTACTGTGTTGAGAATCTGCCCATTATCGGAAGCAGCACCACCGCAACCCGCTAAGGTGACCGCCATGAATGAAGCAGCAAACACGGAAAACGCTTTAGACTTTGCTGTTTGAGAATACTGGTTTATTAATGCTTTCATAAGTAACACTCCTGACACTTAAGCCTAAAATTTATATTCAAAGAAAGTTTGAACTTCAAGCATGTGATCGTTTTTGCCATCTTGATAATAGGTAGGATCGGAGTTTTCATCCAACGTGCGGTACAACGCCTTAATCCCAACTTTACTAGCATTTTTCTCTTTAACGCCTTTACCAAGCAACCTTGTGTAACCTAACTCAAGATGCTCAGGATACTTAAAGTTGAACTGACGCTCATAATCATATCTACCCCAAGCATCCTTTTTAAAGGTTGCTGACAAAATATGCTTATTATCGAGAATCAATTTACCTTGCAAGCTGTAGTATTCAGACGCAGCTGCAGGAATACCTGTTGGCTGTTGCTTACCAGCTTCCAAGTTTATTACAGACTTATAACCGGGCTTGTGGTTGAACACCATTTTGCTCTTTAGCAACCAAACGTCATCAGCCTCTTGCCCCGCACCAAAGGTTGCATTTCTTTCACCTTCTTCGAAGTAGAATAAAGCAGCATCGGTCGCTTGATCATAATGTGTTGCAGTCAAACCAATATTAAATGCAAATTTGGCATCTTCACGAAGGTCGTTATCCCAATCATAAAAATAGGTTCCAGGGGTTGGATCATAAGTCAGATAAATCTCAGCTGACTGAGCCGCTCGGTTACCCAAAACTGCAAATGGATCATCATCAGTGTTACGAACATCTATTCCCGGAGTTAGCACACTTCCATTGCTAACAGCATTAATCGTTGGATTTGCATCAACGATGTTGTCTCTGTATAGCAAACGAGGGAATAAAGTATAATCACCACGTGTGATTTTCATACCTAACTCAAACTCTCTTTTATTTCCAAGTCCTGAGTAAGGAAGCATATTGGCTTCATCACGAACTGGGTCACCACCATCAGCAACAATACCGGCATAGCTTATGGCCGTATAAGCGCGAATATTCTCAGCAGCATCCCAAGTTAGCTTCGCTTTGTAGGCTAGCGTATCTTTCCACTCAACCTCAGCCTCAACTACGTCATTACCATGCATACGATCATACTTTTCGCCAATCTTGTGAGTTCCAGCAATCATTCCACCGACTCTGAATTCCATACCAGGACGCGGCGTAAACTTACCCTGCAACGTAGTATGACGAGATTTTTTAGCAACTGTTTCGGTGCCTGAACTCGTATCATCAGCAACCGATAGGTCTTCAGAGTGAATAAAGCTGTACTGCTTATTTTTACCAAATTGGTACTTGAGCATCGCTTTAGGATTTGCTCCCCAATAGATTTCAGGACCAGCAACAATGGTTAATCCGTCGAGCTTCTTTTTACCGATAAATTCAAAACCAAATGGCGCTTTCGCATTCCAAATATCTTGACCTTCCATATCAGTCGTTTCTTTCAACAATCCAAAGAAATCACCTTTATCACCCCAGTGATAACGAGGAACATGGTAGAAACCTAAGAGGTCGTAGCCTTCAGAACGGTAAGTAACCTCAAAATCGTATATTTCGACTTTGTCTCCGCCATTTTTCAAACCTTCATCTTGAACACGATCTCCGTATCGTTTTTCAAAGCTACTTTCAAAAGCACTTGGCGTAACATTAACTGTGAAACTACCTTCGGTATTGCGATTAGGTCTAAACTCAAAGTCAATATTACCCATGATTTCGCGGCTGTAACTAATCCCATCATCAGTATTTAGCTCTCGCTCACTACTCAGGGCTTTTCCTAGTTGGCCAACTTTCAAGCTACCACCAGCGACCTTGAACTTTGCGTTGTCTTTTCTAGCTTGCTTGGCATAACGCTTTTCGCTTTCAGCCGCTAAAGCCTTCATATCAATTCGGCTTAATGCTTGAACGACAGAAGCTTTGTTCGTCGCATAGGGATCGATCTCCCAGACCTTAGTTAACACATCGTACGCCATTCTAGGATCAGCAATATGAACGCCATCCTTATTAAGAGGACCTAGGCGTGTAATACCCCACCACTCCTCATTCATATTATTTTGACCCGGAACGTAATCAAACGAGTAACCACCATTTGACCAAGATGCATTGCGGTCATGCTTGTCTAGGTTTTCAGTTTGCTTAAACTTCCACCATTCGTCACGCCATTCGAAGACAAATCCACCAATAGAGTTTCCTTCTTGCGCATGACCGTGACTCTTTTTGTACATTTCGTCCCACTGACCTTTCAAAAAGGTAGCTTGTGCGACTTGGTCTTCTCTAAATTCTTTAGCGTTAAAAGCATCGCTACCAAACTCAAACAAAGCGACGGGGATATCTAATTTAGCTTTCGCTTTAGACCACATGTCAGTAAAGCTTATTCCACGATAAGCATTAACACCCAACAAATCCCAGTTCTTGCTGTATTTCGCAATGATATCAATATACTGAAGATCTCCGTTTACAATAGTAAACGGGTGATTAGGGCTAATCTTTTTACCCTCTAAAATCACTTCATTAAAAAGACTGTAAAGGAACTCTGCACGAGTCTTGTTTTGCTCGCCAACGGGAAGGTTTTCGATCTCAAAGCTTTTCCAAGAAAGTCCGTAGTTGCTTTCGTTTCCTAAAGCAAACATTAATACACCTGAAACATCTTTATATTTGCGAACGTCGTTTAATACTTGTTCTTTCAGTGTCTTACGAGTCAATGGATCAGAGTAATCTGTATTTGGGCGCCAAGTGCCACCAATTGAAGCACCATAACGACCCATTAATGGGTTTATAGCGGTCATAATGCCGTACTTCTCGTAAATGTAAGTCACCCATTTTGGAGGAATAGTAGTGAATGCCCGGATAGCATTGATATTAGCTTTTTTCATTAAGCCAAAGTCATAATCCAGAACTTTACGAATTTCAGCTTCAGGCTTACCCCAAAGGTTAAAAGTATAATTCTCATCTTTCGGGGAATACCCCCAAACCATACCTTTAATATAAAAGTCTTTACCGTCTACTTTCAGCTTCCAGCCCTGTGCATCTTGATGCGTAGTGACTTTTTGCGCTGATTTTGCAAAAGCTGCGTTAGTTAAGAAAACGCACATGAAAACAGTTAAGACTACATTTAGTTTACGGAAAGAAAAAAACTTTCTCAGAGATAACATCACTCACTCCCCATTGGTATTTGGTGATTCGCGGCATGGATGAACGTCTACATCCGCTATATAGCAGTTTGAAGAAATCCACGTTTTTTGTCAAGGGCATTAAAACAACAAAACACTTTTAACGCCCCAGTTTAAAAGCGTATTTTCGAAGAATTAAGTTGCAAACAACTGCCATTAAACTCTGCAAAATACGCGACAATAATTTTCTAAAGCTGAATAACAAGCGTTTGCAAAGCATTAGCAGGTATTGTTACTTCTGCTGCCTGCTTGCCAATCTTTAAAGCATAATCCAAAGGCGCTTTTCCAGAATTGAAAACTTGCACACTTAACTTTTTTTGCGGACTCATCGATGCACTAGAAATCAATACATCTTTTAAATCTGGCTCAATATCTAAGCTGGTTTCAACAACAACATCCCCTGGGCGAATAGTCCGACTAAACTGAGATAAAATCGAAAATACTGGCGTGTAGTAGACATAACTCGATTCAGTGTCGATCATGATGGGCGCACCGCAAAAATTTCCAACGTGATTTGGACCACCGCGCTTATCTAGAACAATGTTCCAGTCTATCCATCCAGACAACCAATGATTCATTCCAGTAATAATGTGCCGTGCATAACGATGCACTGGCGCATAAATGGGATGATCCTCCATGACAACACTATCCCACTCAGCACTGTACCCCCAATCAGTTGCATTCTCATTCCACCAAAAATCGTCGTTATCAAACCACCCAGACTCTTTGTATCTCACAGGATCAAGCACCCCAGGAGGCGCATCATTTCCTAGATCATCAATACAACCTTCGGTGTGAATAATGGGGTAGTCTGGGTACTTTTCATGAACCTTATCGAATACTTCCTCAAGTACCTTGTTAGTACTTTCATACCAGTGAACAGCAGAGCCGTAAACATATTGACTGGTTTCAGGGTCGGCGATTATTTCATCTGCCCAGCTCTCCAAATCACCCGTATTATGATCAAAGATCATAAGATTAATATCACTATGTTCGCTGGCTTTAAGCTTTGGACCTAAGTGGTTTTTAATAAAGGAGTTCTGGCTCTCTGGTGTGAAATGCATACTTTCCCAGTTACCGTTATTACCACCTGGTTCATTGACAGGGGTGAGCCCCCAGATATCAACCCCTTCTGCTTTATAAGCTTCCAAGTATTTAATAAGGTATTCAGCATAAGCTGACTCGTAGTCCGGCTTAAGGACTCCCCCACTTCCATTAAAACCATTTTCTGGAGTACTGCGCTCATGGTAGCTTCCATTATCTTTCATCCAAGGAGGCGCTGTCCAAGCAGAAGCAACAATATTCAATTGCGCATCGTCCTGCTCAGCTTTAATAGCTTGCGCTTGTTTGATCATGGGCAGCAAGTCAAAAGATTCATCACGAACGGCGGGATAATCCTTAATGTTAAAACCATCATAATCAGGCTCTATAGTAAATTGCTGCAGTTCAACATCTTCAGGTAACTCAGCGTAGGAATAATGGCCTTCAACACAGAAATCACATGATGCAATATGCGTACGAGCAATCGGAAAATTAGCACCTTCTTCAGAAAACACCTTTTTCATCACTTCTGTACACTGCGCTGATTCAAGGTGCGCAAGCACGAAAGCCGACGCCTCGGTGAACGAAGCACCTACACCATGCAGGCTCTGCTTTAACTGATCAGGCTTAACTTCAATTATATTTCGGCTTGTTTCGTCACTCTGAAACCTAACGTTCGATTTTAAAGCAAGCTTATCACCCTGCTCCGAAGTCTGGATAACCTGCTGAGAATACCCAAGCTTATAGTCATTCATCATCTTAAAACTCATCTATCGCGCAAAAAATAAAATGGCGGGATTAAAAAAGCCTAAATATTACTGCAAGAAGCAAAATATTTAGGCTTTAGAGAACAAATGAGAGGCTGTAAAAGATCAACAGCCTCCAATTTCACCATCAGATCTCAAATGAAGATCCTTGGCGTTTGACTACTATGATGCAGGCATAATATTGTCGATGTAATAAATTTCATCGGCTGTTTGAGTATTTGACCCGTCACTAGTAACCCTTGGAGTGAATACGACCTTAGTAGCGGCAGTTGGCGAACCTGTCATATTACCAGTACTAACATCAAAACTCAGCGTCTCCCAACCGGTACCACCGTGAGTTGTAGTCATAAAGACAAAGTTATTACCATCTTGCTCAAACTTCAGCTCTACGTAAGCCAGCGGCGTTGTAGAATACACATCCATCGTATAACTGCCCGAAGTAGCATTGACTGGTGTACCAACCGTATCAAGCCCACCGCTCCACCACATAGTGCCTACAGGTCGAGTCATCTTCAGAGCATTGTTACTTGAATCCACAGGGTCAACTGCAATCTCTAACACCGCATCGCCAAATTGCTCTCTCGTATAACTATCAGCTGCAAGCTCATAATCAAGAGGAAGGGCAATAGACGATGTAGCAGGTGGAGGCGTTGTCGTTGTTGTGGTCGAAGCAACTTTAATGTTGTCTATATAATAAACCTCATCCACTGTTTGAGTATTCGAACCATCTGAAGTCACTCTTGGGGTAAATACAACTCTAGTTGCGGCAGCAGGAGCCCCTACCATCGATCCAGAACTCGCATTAAAGGTTAGCGTTTCCCAACCAGATCCACCATGTGTAGTACTCATAGCCACGAAATTATTGGCATCCTGCTCAAATTTCAGCTCAACATAACCCAAAGCACTAGTGGAATACACATCCATACTATAAGAGCCTGAAGTAGCATCGAATGCCGCATCAAGGTCATCGTATCCTCCACTCCACCATTCAGTGCCCACAGGACGAGTCATTTTCAGCGCATTATTGCTTGAATCTACAGGGTCAGCCGCAATCTCAAACACTGCATCACCAAACTGATCTCTTGTGTAACTATCAGCAGAGAGCTCAAAATCAAGTGGAAGAGCAATTGCTGAAGCGACAGGAGGCACTGCGGTAGCGATTTGAATGTTGTCTATATAATAAACTTCATCCGCTGTTTGAGCATTTGAACCATCTGAAGTGACTCGAGGCGTAAATACAACTTTAGTAGCAGCACTTGGTGAACCCGTCACAGCGCCTGCACTTGTATCAAAGATCAACGTCTCCCATCCAGTACCACCATGTGTAGTATTCATAGCAACAAAGTTATCACCATCTTGCTCAAGCTTAAGCTCTACAAAAGCTAGGGCCGCTGTTGAATACACATCCATGCTAAACAAACCGAAAGTAGCATCGACAGGAATACTTACCGTATCAAATCCACCACTCCACCATTGAGTACCTAGAGGGCGAGTCATCTTAAGTGAAGTATTGCTTGAATCTACAGGGTCAGCTGCAATCTCAAAAACGGCATCACCAAATGATTCTCTTGTGTAGCTATCTGCAGCCAGTTCGTAGTTAAGCGGTAAACCGACCGTTGGCATAGCGGCAACAGCTTGGATATTGTCTATGTAATAAACTTCATCTGCTGTTTGAGTATTTGATCCATCTGAAGTAACTCGAGGCGTAAATACAACCTTAACGGCAGCACTTGGTGAACCCGTCACAGCCCCTGCACTTGTATCAAAGGTCAACGTCTCCCATCCAGTACCACCATGCGTAGTATTCATAACAACAAAGTTGTTACCATCTTGCTCTAGCTTAAGCTCTACATAAGCAAGCGGCGCTGTTGAATATACGTTCATGGAGTAAGAACCAGCAGTAGCATCAACAGGCGTACCTAATGTATCAACTCCACCACTCCACCATTGAGTGCCAAGAGGTCGTGTCATTTTGAGCGCGTTGTTGCTTGAATCTACAGGATCAGCCGCAATTTCAAAGACTGCATCTCCAAAAGACTCTCTAGTATAACTATCAGCCGATAATTCATAGTCAAGCGGTAAAGCCACTGTAGTTACAACTGGTGTTGTAGCTGCGGCAACTTTAATATTATCTATGTAATAAACTTCATCTGCTGTTTGAGTATTTGATCCATCAGAAGTAACCCTAGGAGTAAATACTACTTTAGTCGCAGCAGTTGGCGAGCCACCCATTGTACTGGTACCCGTATCAAAAGTAAGAGTCTCCCAACCAGTACCACCGTGCGTAGCTGACATGGTTGTAAAGTTATTCGCGTCTTGCTCAAGCTTAAGCTCTACATATGCAAGTGCCTGAGTTGAATAGACATCCATGGTAAACGAACCAGTAGTGCCATCAACAGCTGTACCTAGTGTGTCGAATCCACCACTCCACCATTCAGTACCAAGAGGCCTTGTCATTTTAAGAGCATTGTTGCTCGAATCTACTGGGTCTGCTGCAATTTCTAATACTGCATCACCGAATGATTCTCTTGTATAGCTATCTGCTGCCAACTCAAAATCGAGCGGGAGAGCAGATGTTGGTGCTACCACTGGTGGCGTCACTGAAGCAACTTCCTCAATCGACACCTCGTCAAGCATCACCAATCCATCTTGACCTGCAAAATCAAAATACAAACGATTATCAGCACCGCCAAAATTAGCAGCCTCTAAGGTAACTTCGTGGTCTTGCCATTCTGAAGTTAGCGCAACATTTGTTTTGGCATCAGTCCATGGCTCAGCGTTTAGGCCAATCCCCGCAACAATGTTTCTATCTCTATCTGATCGGGCTTTGAATTTTATTGTGTAAGACTTGCCCTGTGTGATAGCAACAGTCTGCTGTAAATTTCTATTCCAAGGTGCATCTGGTGTAGCAGTACCTTCCGGTATAGTAATGGAGTAAACACTGTTGCCATTTTCAGTTACGATGTTTGCTGAAAGCACGTCACCTTCACCATCGGAGCCGCTCCAACCTGAAAGCTCTGTAAACCCTCCACTATTGGCAGAAAGCATACCTCCACTAAAACCAGTTGTTGGAGCTGCTACACCGAAAGTAGGGGCAGCAGGGGTAGTCGGCGTGGTAGTTTGTGGTGCTGGGGTGCTGTCACTAGAACAGCCCGCAACAAACAGCGTGACTGAGACAGCCGCAGCCGTAATAAAATGTTTCATATGATTTTCTCCATTTTTTTGCATTCGTAATTTAAGAATCTACTTAAATTGAGCCAGTTCGACATCGTTGTGATCAAGGCTATCCCCTATAACTAACACTTTGAAAATTTAACGAGATCTGCATATATTGCTATATAGCATCTTTTTATCATGCAGAAAAACCCAAGTCAAGAATTCTCAACTTTGGTGAATTACGCTATTACAAAGAAAAACTAGAGATTATCAAATTACTCATATTTATTTTCTTATTTAAATATTCTCCATATTAAGAAAATCTAAAAAAGCCCTTAACCCACTAATAAATATAATATATTTAACAATTTCAATTTAAAGATATCTGTACGAATAGGGTTGAAAAAATTTGCAAAAACACACATCGAGCCAATTTGTGGGAATTTTTAGTCCTGACAAAATTTGCTATGTAGCAGTAACTCTACTAATCTTATGCTATCGCATGGAGATGCTACAGCAGCTTAAGCTGTGAGACAGAAAATAACTGGTTTTATATAAGGCTTGTTTAGTACAACTAAAAACAATAATAATAGAAGGGGAATTACGTAGAGGGTAATAGATTAAATAATGAGCGATCCGACACCAAAATACATTCTTGTTGAGAACCACATAAAATTGGCCATCAAGAATAAGCAACTTGTTGACAAGCTGCCAGGCGAAAGAACGTTGGCACTGCAGCTGGGCGTCTCATATATGACGATTCGTAAGTCTATTGAAAATCTTGTTAATCAAGGTGTACTTTATAAAGTACCTACCAAAGGAACCTTTGTTAATCACAAAAGTGTTCAACGTCGCAAAAACATGACCATAGGCTACTTCCTAGATTCGAGCATGATTGCTGGTATTTCAAGCCCGTACTATTCTCTGATTTTTAATGCTATTGAAAAAGTCGCGGCTAAAGGTGGTTATTCCGTTGTTTACTTCTCCGACAACGATGTAGACAGCCTTAGCAGAACGTTAAAAAAGGTCGACGGTGTTATTGCTACCTGTTTTCCTCGCTGTGAAAGCATTATTCTCAAAATTAAACAATCTGTACCCATCGTTGTCATCGACAACTCTGCGGCGGATAAAACAATACCTTCCGTCATCATCGACAACTTCAACGCCGATGTAGAATCCGTTGATTACACCTGTTCTTTGGGCCACACCAGAATCGGCTTCATGACGGGTTTAGAAGATTCGGATATTGGTAAGAGTCGTTACGCAGGTTACCAGCATGGATTGAGTAAGAATAATCTCCCTCTAGATGAAAGTTTAGTTTTCCGAGGTAACTACTCATACGAGGCCGGTATACTCGGCGCCGAGTATTTTCTGACATTAAATAATCTTCCAACCGCTTTGATCTGTGCTAATGACTCAATGGCTTTGGGTGCCATACAGCGCTTTAGCCAAGAGGGCTTAAATATCCCTAAAGATATTAGCATTATTGGATTCGACAATATCGAAGTTGCTTCCCAAATCGTTCCAGCGCTTACCACCATTGCTGCGCCAATTGATGAAATTGCAAAGCATTCATTTTCAATTTTAAAAGGCCTGATTGATGGTGAATCTATCGAGCATCAGCACATTGCGCTTCCAGCACATCTGATTAAAAGAGGCAGTTGCACAGATGCGAAAAAGCAATCAGTTGCGGCTTAAACGCTGATAATAGCCATCACTAATCCCAAAAGGATTTATCGCCAATTTCAGAAAGCCACTTCTTACGGATTTCAGTATTAGCTTGCACTCGGGAGTCTCCCCAGTAACCGTTTTGATAAGGTACAGCCCATAGTGCTTGATTATCCCAATCAGCATTAATGTAGGAAACTGCTTTCACAGCATCCTTGTTGTTTCTGATAAAACTAAAGAATGGTTTATACCACTCACTCCATATTTTTTCCTCATTCACTCGTTTCGAATTTTTTCCAGCAATACCATCCCATAATGGTGAAATATTTGACTTTGACATCTTCCCAAGATCATAACCTTGCGGTGATGCCTCAGCGATCATTACAGGTTTTCGCTTTGATCTTGCAAATTGAATCACTTCATTTGCTAACTGTCTTTGTGTAGCTGCACCTTTTACAGACTTATCAGGTGGCAAAAACCAAGAAAAACCCACCCAGTCAACATAGTTATCGCCAGGATACCACTTGCTAATATTTTCTCGTTTCAACTCGATTATATCGTCGATAGGTGAGGCACTAGCTTGCCAAACATACGCAACGTTTTTAACCTGCCTAGCTCGTAAGACTTTTACAATATGTTGGTAAGCGCTAATAAAATCGCGTGTGTTTTCATACCCCTTGTTCCAAACACCATCAAACTCATAGCCAATCCTCAGATAGATTGGATTCTTTGTCGACTTAAAAAATACTGCTAATTTATTAATTTCACGATCGTACTTGCCTTGCGCAATAGACCTTAGACCACCCTCAACCCAAACTGCTGACTGGTTCCCTTCCGCTATGTTTAAGCCAATGATAATAGCAGATTTTGGATATTCTTTGGCTAATGAATAAGCATTTAAAGACCCTGCTCCCCAATCAACCGCATTATTCGTTGGATAACCTCGATTATCTAAACCTAAACCACCGTAGGAAGGATGGTTACTGCTTAATAAACTATAAAAAGAGAGATAGGTTGTTACACCTGATGGTTGTGGAAATTGGCCAGATTTAACATAGCCTCTAATAGAGTTTAAATCCTGACCTATAAAGAGCTTTACCTTCTTTCCAGCGATGGGCTTTTCAGAACTTAACGTAGTTGGCCTGGAGGCGCTAACGCTCTTCACTTCAGCACCTCCACACCCAACGGTGCCAAGAGAAACAAGCAGAATCAATATACAAAACGATTGTGAATTCATATTGTCTCTCTTAACTTTTATTCAAAAAAGCGCTGTTTACCTACTTTAAATCAGCACATTTCAATGCGTCAGCTGCCGCATCAACTCCTTTTGATACCAAACGGACGTTACCCAGATCAAACTCAGCTTTTCCTTTCAATGAAAACAACAAAGGAGTGTTCACCGAGCTATATTTCATGCCCTTTTCAACAAAACATTTGGCTGGCACTTTAATTGTTTTCCACCCTGAGCCCGCTTTTGGCAGATGATCATTAATTACAATGTCAGCATGGCATGGCCACACGCAATGTTGTGATAGTTTCATAGGCTGTGTTGGAGATTGCTTCATACGAATATCAAACTGTAAGGTTGAATCAGCATATTCATAAGCCGTCTTATTCTGGCCTTGATAGTCTTTCGTTTGCATATAAACCTGAGCCAAATCTCCACCTGTGAATTTCACATTCACTGCATCATACTGCCCTTGATAATTGATCGAGGTAGCCTGAACATCGCCTTGATTTATTAATTCGTCAGCTGCAGGAATAGAAATAGGCTTCCATTTATTTTTTGATCCTGAAATGCGAAGTTGAAAATCATCCGCAGATTTTTTTCCATAGATTTCCAAAGCCGTTGGATCAGTTTCAGCAGCTGATTGACCGCAACCGTGTTTGCGTTCATCTAAAGTCAGTGTATCAAGTTCGGCTCTATCGTCTTTATCTGCATAAGATAACCCGTAGCCATAGTCAAACAGTGGCTTGTCTTCACCATCAATATCTTGTTCGTACTCTGGTGTGTTATATCCCTGTATAAGCCGAGGGCTTCGGTTAATCGCAGCAGAGCACGCTTTGTTAGGCCAGCTGTATGACAAACGCCCTGTAAAGTCAGCACCATTACGCTGATATAAATTATCAACAATCCCTGTTGCTTCAGTACCTGGCAACCAAGCCGCTATAAAGGCGTCGGATTGATTGATTCCTTCATTAATATACATCGGACGACCAGAGAAAAAGACGGTGACAACGGTCATTCCAGCCGCTTTTGCCGCTTTAATTGTTTTTAAATCGGCAGCATAAGACTTTTTAAGCGATGCAAAGTTAAGCGTTTGATGCGTTTTGATGTCGCCTGAAAACTCAGCGTAAGGGTCTTCACCAATAGCAACAACCGCTATCGTATTAGCATCGACTTTGCTGAAATCGGTAATGACATTATCACTACCGATGTGCTGCTCAAGCGCCAATTTCAGGGTCGTTGCACCCGGAAAATCCTTGAGCGTGTTTTTTGTTCCTTGCCAGGTTAACGTCCAACCACCCGTTTGTTTACCAATATTATTCGCCGCGCTGCCTGCCAAATAGATTTTTTGACTTGGCTTAAGTGGTAACGCATTACTGTTGTTTTTAAGTAAAACTAAAGATTTTCTAACGGCTTCACGAGCCAGCTCACGATTAACCGCTGAGCCTAATTCACTTTGCTTTCCTGCCAAAGAACGGCCCGAGGGTTTAGGTTTTGACCAAAGATTAGCCCGCTTCTTAACTCTCAATATCCGAGTGACCGCATCATCAATCCTAGACATTGAAATAGTCCCATCATTTACTTGAGCAATGACATTCTTATAAAAGGCTTTCCAGTCTTTATTGGCAGTAACCATGAAAATGTCATTACCGGCGTTTACGGCGGCTGCGCAATTGGATGAAGTACATCCATTAATTTCGTTATGACCATTCCAGTCAGTCACAACAATGCCATCAAAACCCATCGTGCCTTTCAAAACATCCGTTATTAGGTATTTACTGCCATGGACCTTTTTGTTGTAACCCCCTTTGTTAGAAGGGTCATAGTTTTCGTCACTGTGCCAAGAGTTGAAAGAACTCATAACAACCTGCGCACCCGCCTCTAAACCTGAGATATAACCCGCTGCATGAATATTGATAAGATCTTCTTTCGAAGCATGAGTTTCCCCTCGGTCAACCCCATTTTTAGTTCCACCATCACCCAGCCAATGTTTAACGTTTGAGATAACATTCAAATCGCTTTTGAGTCCTTTAGCGCCACCTTGTAAACCATCAACCATCTTGCCTGCATAGTCATGGACGATTTCAGGATCTTCCGAGTAGCCTTCGTATACCCTGCCCCAGCGATAGTCACGAGGAACGGCGACTGTTGGAGCAAAGGTCCAATCTAAGCCTGTTGCCGCAACTTCTCTAGCGGTCGCCTGACCAATACGGTAGATAAGATCTGGATCATTTGCTGCACCCAGGCCAATGTTATGAGGAAACACGGTTGCGCCAAATACGTTGTTATGGCCGTGAACAGCGTCAGTCGCCCACATAAACGGAATTTTAAACCCACGATCACTGTAAGCTTGATTTAAGGCCAGCCAATAGGAATCAGCAGTGCTCGCCCATTGAGCCGCGCTGGCTCTTTTATTCTTGGCGGGCCAAGACCCTCCACCATTTAACAAAGAACCGAGTTTATACTTCTTGGCCTCAGCTGGAGTCACTTGGTCGAGGCTTGGTTGAATCATCTGCCCAACTTTTTCTTCTAAAGTCATCTGAGACAAAATTGAAGCGACTTCCGATTCAAGCTGATCATCTTTAGGAATGGCACTTTTTATTCTTGGCCAATTCGCATGATACTTAAGCGGTGAGGTTTGTTGCTGAGATGTTTTTTTAAGACTCTCCTGCTTAATTGGGCTCAGGTTTTTATTGCTTATCCCACAAGCTGCCAATGACACTGTCATCGAAGCATAAACAAAAAGTCTTACAAATTGTTTTTTCAAACGGTGTGATTTATTAGTATTTGATATTATTTTATTCACAGATTAACCCAGTTAACTAAGAGTAGTTATATTATTGCACAACTTTGAGCGTAGGCTTACCTAATCATTTTCATGACTGATACGCAAAATGACATCGCCCTCGTAATCTTCTGATACATCGAAGTTGATTGGCCTACAACACACTTGGCAGTCCTCGATATACTTCTGAGGTAATTCAGAAGTATCAATATAAACCTCAATGATTTCACCACAATAAGGGCAGTCAATATCCCTTGTTTCTAGCTCATCCATCGGTTTTTTCCCTCTATTTTGACAACATTTCCCAAATACGCTTTATCGCTGCCACTGAGTCACCACGCTCGCTGTAATAGGTGATGTGCTCATCGGACTCTGCAGAATTTGATAATACAATTCCCCAAAGCGGTTTAATCTCTTGCGGTAACAATGAGTATCTAACATCCATTACCCGATACGGGCTGTCTTTATCTAGCGCGATATAACCACTGGAAAACCAACGGAAGCGTTCAATATCTTTGGCTTGCTGAGAGTTCTTATCTAACCAAGGTAAATCCCGGTCAATATCAAGTTTATTGATGCTGTCACCTTTCCACAAAACCGGTTCTTTAAAACCAACCTTTACCGCATCAACATGGTATTTATCTTCAGTCTCGTAAATGAGTTTCCAGATACGAATATTACCAAAACTTGGTTTTGCCTCTAACCTAATGACCTCTAAGCCACGCTCTGCCGCTTGTGCATAACCCACCGCTAAGGCTTTTTGTTGCTGAGTGTAAGAGAAGCCAAAATAAAGTCCGACCCACAGCACGGCTAGGAAAGCGTATCTCTTAGCCTTACGCCGTGAGGCTAGAACGACAAGAGCAATAAGCGGAATAGTAACAAGGGGGTCGACAATTGATATTAAATCCCAAGCGACTCTAAAGTCAGTAAATGGCCAGAGCAGCTGTGTTCCGTAACTAGTACAGGCATCTAGCAAGCCATGTGTGGCGAATCCTAAAAGACTCCACACATAAGTTTGTGCAAAGCTTAAGCCCCAACGCTTAGCCAATAAAAAATAAAATACGATGCTACAAATAAACGCGCCGATAGGGATAAAAATTAGAGAATGGGTAAAATGCCGATGAAACTCTAAAGCAAACAATGGGTCGTCTGTTGAACGCAGAACAATATCTAAATCTGGTGCCATACCGGCAAGTGCGCCAATAACGGCGGCCTTGGCTAAGTTTTTCTTTTGGCTTCGTGTTTGGGCAAACACAGCGCCGAAGACGCCCTGCGAAACTGGATCCATAATGACTTCCTAAGGAGTTATTTTTTCTTTTTTACTAAGATTACTACTCCGATTAAATAGGCGCACAAATACCTATATAACTGGTCAATTTTTGTGTCTAAGAAATAAAAAAAGCGTGAATTGTTTCCAATTCACGCTATCTACCTAGCAGTTTAACTAGCTTTTAGGGGCTACTGTTATTCTGCGAGATTGGGTCAGGCTGCTCTCACAACCTTATCTTCTATTTTGCCTTGATTAATCGCAATACTCTTAGGCTTCATCGCCTCAGGTATTTCTTTTAACAAACTGATGGTTAAAAGTCCATTTACAAGGTCTGCATTTGTTACCTCAATATAATCAGCGAGGTTGAATTTACGCTCGAATGATCTATTTGCAATACCACGATGAAGATAGTTTTTATCACCTTCTTCCGCTTTTTTACCACGGACAGTCAGCACACCATTTTCAACCTTAATATCTAAATCTTCTTCCGCAAACCCAGCAATGGCTAGGGATATTGCGTATCGATTATCTTCAATCACTTCAATATTGTAAGGTGGATAACCTTGGCTAGATGAATCCGCTCTGCGTGCATTATCTAACAATGCGGCCATTCGGTCAAAGCCAACGCTATTTCGGTAAAGTGGGGTTAAATCTATTGTATTCATGACATATTCTCCATTAGAAGCCATACGAATTAAATGAGTT
>CALHTA010000257.1 GCA_938038645.1 uncultured Thiotrichaceae bacterium | reverse complement strand
TAGGTAATCAATTAGAACTGTTGAACAAGTCCTTCAGCTTGCAAGTCAGCATGATAAGACGAACGAACCATCGGCCCACTGGCAACGTGAGTGAAACCCATTTCATAGCCAATGACTTCTAGCTGTTTAAACTCTTCTGGTGTTACAAACCGTTCTACAGCTAAATGGTCGAGGCTTGGTTGCAGGTATTGACCTAGTGTCAACATGTTGCAGCCATGATTCAATAGGTCCTGCATAACGTTCTGAACTTCTTCTAAGCTTTCGCCTAAGCCCAGCATTAAACCGGACTTTGTAGGGATGTCTGGGTACATGCCTTTGAATTTCTTTATGAGATCTAAAGACCATTGATAATCTGAACCAGGGCGGGCTTTTTTATATAAACGTGGCACAGTTTCTAGGTTATGATTAAACACATCAGGAGGTGAATTACTCATGATCTCCAGTGCGATGTCCATACGTCCTCTAAAATCAGGCGTAAGGATTTCTATGTTAATGCCAGGATTCAACTCGCGCGTTTTCCTAATGCATTCAACAAAGTGACCTGCTCCACCATCCCTCAAATCATCTCTATCGACTGAGGTGATTACGACATACCTCAAGCCCATTGCTTTGATCGTCTCAGCCATATTAATTGGCTCTTCCTGGTCTAAGGGATCTGGCCTACCATGTGCAACATCACAGAAAGGACACCTGCGTGTACAGATAGCCCCCATAATCATGAAGGTGGCGGTTCCTTTGGTGAAACACTCCCCAAGGTTAGGGCAAGCTGCCTCTTCACAAACCGTATTCAGCTTTTGTTCCCGAAGAATCTCTTTTAGGCGTCTAACTTCAGGGGTGGTGGGTGCTTTGGCGCGAATCCAAGAAGGTTTACGTTTGATTTCAGTACTAGGTACAACTTTAATGGGTATGCGGGCAACTTTCTCTGCACCACGCAATTTAACACCTTGGGTAACTTTCGAAGTACTTTCACTCATGATTTTGCCTTCAGAACAGGGTTATCTAAGGCGTGAGTATAACAAGAAATCCATGAAAGCTACCGTAATTCAATGCTTCGATAGATTAGATTTTCTATAGGCGGAGTTGTCAAAAAAGACAAAATAGAATTTGTATAAACAAGAAGGGGCGCCAATTAATTGGCACCCCTTTAGTGTCAATGAAACGATGACTTAAAACTAGTACTTTCTAACAACTCGAACAACTGAGCCGTTACGATTAAGTGCATCTGTTAAAGCACAGTCAGCTCTTTCAACCTCGCTGTGATGTCCATGATCACCATGCAAAAAGTGTTGTTTTGCATTGTGTTGAACCGGTGAATGAGCGGGATAACTTGATCTAGACATAATGGTAGTCACTGGCCCTGCACCTCTGTTCAGTGCATCCGTTAATTCACAATCAGCTTTTTCAGCGTGAGTGTGATGTGAGTGGTCATGGTGCTGAATCTTACCGGTATGTTTCATTGGTGCTGGCTTACCACCTTGAATATAGTGATGATTCGCAGACTTAACAGGACGATTAAATTTTTGAGTAGAAATAATCGTAGTGACTGGGTTAGCACCTCGGTTTAGTGAATCAGTCAGCTCGCAGTCTAATACCTGTGCCTGAGTGTGATGTCCGTGGCCCGCGTGGCGATTACTTTGCTGAATTCGTTGAATAGGCTTCCTAGCTTGCACTGGTTGTTGCTGTACTAAACGTGGCTGCATTGCAGGCTGTCGCTTTTGTTGTTGGGCCACTTGAGCGTTAACATAAACTGGTTTTCTATAGCTGAGTGGTGTGGTCACACTACTGCTACCTTGAGGGGTATTTTCAAGTGCTGCTGCTTCACCTTCGGCATAACCACGACGATATCCTGCATCTAGGCAGTCTTTGCAGTTTGCTAGGCGAGGCTTTGCTTGCTGGGCAACTTGATCTTCTGAGCCATCAGAGCCAGCGTGTGCGGCAGTAGCAAAAACAGTCAATAAACTGATAAATAAAGAAGTGAATAATATTTTCATAGTGACGTTTCCGGTCGATTATTTTTTGTTTATTAAGCCTAATGGCATAACAGTGACATTGGTTGCTACAATAAGGCTTGAGAGCGGTTAGCCGTTATGTAAAAACGAACCGAATTAACATTTCCTAAGATGAATGGTTAAAAATAGGCTTTAGGTAAAAAAATATGTCAGATAAAAATACAACCACTCACTTCGGCTTTGAAAATGTAGCCGTTGAAGAAAAAGTAACTAAGGTGGGCGAGGTATTCCACTCAGTTGCCAGTAAATACGACATTATGAACGACCTCATGTCTGGAGGAATCCACCGCCTTTGGAAGCGTTATACCATTAATAAATCAGGTGCGAGAAGAGGTCATCAGATATTAGATTTAGCGGGTGGTACGGGCGATTTAGCCGCTAAGTTTACTCGAATCGTTGGCCCTACCGGCAAAGTTATATTGTCTGATATCAATTCATCGATGTTGGAGCAGGGACGCGAGCGCCTGACTAATATGGGCATTGCGGGCAATATTGACTACGTTGAAGCTGATGCCGAAGACTTACCTTTTGAAGATAATCAGTTTGATATTGTCACCATGGCTTTTGGTTTAAGGAATGTGACCAACAAAGACAATGCACTGAAATCTATATTCAGAACCATTAAACCGGGCGGCAAGTTAATGGTTTTGGAGTTCTCAAAGCCCGTCGTGCCAGGTTTGAACGCTATCTATGATCAGTACTCGTTTAAGGTGCTGCCGCTAGTTGGCAAAATCGTTGCTAATGACGCTGACAGCTATCGTTACCTAGCAGAATCAATTCGTATGCATCCTGATCAAGAAACATTAAAGGGCATGATGCAGGACGCTGGTTTTGAAAAAGTCAGCTATCACAATATGACGGGTGGAATCGTTGCACTTCATACAGGCTATAAGTTCTGATGGAGCTGCCCGTATCGCTTCTTGCAGGTATTGAAAGGGCGCTTAATGCCTATTTGCATCTAGATGGTGAAGCCTTTAGCCGAAGTAAGGCTTTGCACGACAAAATTATCCTACTACATATCAAAGGCTTAGACCTCGATGTCTACAGTTTAGTAGGCGCTGAAGATATCCAGCTCTTGGGTGAATACGCAGGAACACCCGATGCGACGATTTCTGGCTCCTTGGCCAGTTTAGTTCGATTAGGGCAAAGTGAAGACAGTGCGAGCGCAATGCTTGAAAGCGATGTTGAGATCTCAGGCGATATGCGAGTGGCGGAAGGGTTTAGCCGCATGCTCTCAGAAGCATCGATTGATTGGGAAGACTTGCTTTCAAAGATAGTGGGTGACATCCCTGCCTATCAAGCGGGAAGCACCGTTCGAAAAGGTAACGAATGGGTGTCCGAGACCGTTGATGCAATGAAGAATAATGTCGCTGAATATTTAAGTGAAGAAAGCCGAATGGTCCCCGCCAAAGCTGAGATTAATCAATTTATGGAAGACGTTGATGATTTAAGAATGGCAGGCGATCGCTTAGAAGCAAGACTTAAATTATTAGAAGCGAAGCGCTCCGGAGATTCATCCGCTAAATGAAATTGATTTCCCAGCTAGGGCGGCTGTTGCTCATCACTCGCGTTATGGTTCGCTATGGGCTCGATGACCTTGCTATAAACACTCCGAAGTTGCGTTTTCTAAAGCCTGTTTATAAGCTTGCGCCTTGGAAGTGGAAGCAGCGTGACGTCTTGGAGCCCGCAGTATCTGTGCGCCGCGCACTTGAAGATCTAGGCCCAGTATTTGTAAAGTTTGGGCAGATCTTATCAACGCGTCGCGATATGTTGCCTGAGCGTTATGCAGATGAACTTGCGAAGTTGCAAGATGATGTTCCGCCATTCCCAACGGATCAAGCCATTCACCTGATTGAGGGTAATCTAGGTCAGCCGGTTAACACGATATTCAAAAGATTTGATCAAGAACCATTAGCAGCTGCCTCAATAGCTCAGGTTTACTCAGCCAGTTTGCAAGGTGGCGCTGAAGTCATTGTTAAAGTGGTGCGCCCTGAGATTGAAAAAGTTATTCAGCAAGATATTAACTTACTGTTTTTATTGGCTAAGTTACTGCACAATTTAAGCAGTACGGGCAAGCGTTTACGGCCGGTTGAAGTGGTTGCTGAATATGAAAAAACCATTTTCGATGAGCTAGACTTACAACGAGAAGCGGCCAATGCTAATCAGTTACGTCGTAACTTTGAAAACTCACCTGATTTATATATACCAAAAGTGTATTGGGATTATTGTGCGCCTAATGTATTGGTGATGGAGCGCATATATGGCCTTAACGGGGGCGATATAGCCGGTTTGAAAGCCGCTAATGCAAATATGAAAGCATTAGCAGAGCGCGGTGTTGATATCTTTTTCACCCAAGTATTTAGACACAATTTTTTCCATGCTGATATGCATCCGGGTAATGTCTTTGTTGATGTGGCTAAACCTCATGATCCTAAATACATCTCTGTCGATTTTGGGATTGTCGGTTCGCTAAGCGTGCAAGATCAACGCTACCTAGCAGAAAACCTGCATGCATTTTTTAATCGGGATTATAAGAAAGTTGCTGAAGTGCATATCGAGTCTGGCTGGGTGCCAAGTGGCACTAGTGTTGTAGAATTTGAAGCGGCTATTCGCACGGTTTGTGAGCCCATCTTCCAGCTTACTTTTAAAGATATTTCCTATGGAAAATTGCTGCTCAGGCTTTTCCAAACAGCCCGCCGATTTGATATGGAAGTGCAGCCTCAGTTAGTGTTGCTGCAAAAAACGTTATTAAATATCGAAGGCATGGGGCGCGAAGTCTATCCGGATTTAGATTTATGGGTGACTGCAAAACCCTTCCTAGAACGTTGGATGGACGAGCAGGTAGGCCTTCGCTCTTTGATCAATGGTATGCAAAAGAATTTTCCAAAATTCATGGAGCAAGCCCCTGGAATGCCGGTTGCACTCAATGAAGCGATTTTACAAATGGCTCAGCTAGGTCAGCAAAAAACGCAGTCGGATATGGAAGAAACAAAACAACTTGTCGAAACGGTTAAGCGCTCAAACCAACAGGTAATTGTGAGTATTATTGGTTCGGCTCTGTTAATTGGCGCGGTGTTGAATAACGGGTTATCTCAATCACCAGGGCTTGATCTGTTTAGTGGGCTTGTAGGCGGTTTTGGTTTGATATTGCTAGGTTACGCCTTACTAAAACGCCAGTAGATTTTAGTCTACTGGCGTTAGTGATTAGCATTTATAAAATGAAGTTAAGACAGGTGTGCTTTCAGGAAAACCTGTGTTCTTTCCCACGCTAAAGCAGCATCAGCTTCGTCATAGCGTGCCCCTGTGGGATTAGCAAAAGCATGGCCCGCATTATACCAGTAAGTCAGTATTTGTTTGTCCTTGCCCGCTTCTGTAGCAGCTTTAAGGAAGCCATTGACCATTTCTTTATTGATACTTTTATCTTTTGTACCAAAATGGCCCAACACTGGGCTGCTTAATGTAGCTAACTGCTCAGCCGTTTTATTGACTCGACCATAGTAAATAACTGTCGCATCAACTTTGTTTGCCAATGAGGCATTTAACGACCAACCCCCACCAAAGCACCATCCTAATGTGGCAACTTTGCCAGTACTGCGCTCATGGTTTTTTAACCAATCGATCCAAGCAGTTACAGTGTCAGTACCAGACTCTGGAGTAACCCCTTTCATCAGCGACATCGCCTCTTTAGGAGTTGATGCGACTTCGCCACCATACATATCGACTGCAACCGCTATATAACCTAGCTTAGCGAATTCAGCGGCCATTACCTTGATCTGGTTATTTAACCCCCACCACTCATGAATCAGCAGAATCGTCGGTGCATTTTTCTGTACAGGAAATGCGACAGAGGCCGTTACCGATTTTCCAGCAGGCGTATTAATAGTGATATCTTTCATGCCGCTTGTGGCAGCGCTGGCAAGTTCAGGG
>CALHTA010000256.1 GCA_938038645.1 uncultured Thiotrichaceae bacterium | reverse complement strand
ATAAAAAATGGGGCTCCGTGAGGAGGAGAGGAAACTCAGTAGAACCCCATTTTCTTCCAGCAAATCAACGACTTTTCTTATTATTATTTTATTGTTTTTATTATTTGTCGTTGTTGTCTCTACCCCTAGAGACTGATGACTATTCTACGTTTTGGGTCTGAATGAATTGTTAACCGAACACTGCGTATTTATCTCATTTTCAGAAAGATTAGCCTTTTAGAAAGCCTGCATTCAGTTTGAGAAAAAGATCTTAAAATAGCGGTTTCTCCGGAGCCTCTGCAAAGAATCTGCAAATTAATGGAATAGCATGTTCCATTAATAATTAATGACGAGTGTGAGCAAGAAAATGAAAAAACAACATTACGCATTGCTAGCGATTGTTTTGCTACTAATTGAAATCGCCATCGCGATATTTGTCCCTGGCGGCACTTTCATTCGCGCGAGCTTTGGGGACTTTCTCGTGGTGATTTTAATTTATTGCGCGGTTCGCGCGGTATTTGATGTCGACCCACTCAAACTAGCGGTAGCCGTTTGCTTATTTGCATTCGCGGTTGAATTTGCACAGTACTTCCACTTTGTCGACAGAGTCGGCATTGAAAACAAGATACTAAGAATAATGATCGGTACGAGTTACAGTACGGGTGATTTGATTATGTACTTTGGAGGATGTGTGACGATCTATGTCATCGACCGGTTTGCACTCAGTCAAAAAAGCGGGAACCCCTGAGGGAGGAAATGAAAAAAACTCATGAGGTCCCCGTTTCTACAGCAAAAAACAACGGCGTTCTTTCTTCTTATTATTATTTATACTTCTTCTTATTATGCCGTTGTAGCCCCGAAAAGCTGTGATCTATTCTACAGCGGGCTACTGAACGACTTCTGAACTAGGCGTTTTATTTGCTATAGCATGGACAAACGGTTACCACATCAAATCATCAGGGATTTGGTAATCTGCATACGGATCATCTTCTATCGCTTCGTCTTCCTGTCCCTTAGGCTCATTCAACAGAACAATTGAGCCTTCATCACGCTCCTGAATTTTAGACGCGGCTTCGGCAGGAATTAGGTAGTACTCATTATTCAAACGAGCAATGGCGATTCGTCCACGTGCAATCAAGTCATGGTTTTTAGTTGTCACGTAAATTGACTTCACTTTGTTAAAGTCTGTGAAGTTGTAAGCCACTAGGTTTTCGCCCTTACCTTTGAAAATACTGCTCGCAGTTATAATTTGCTTTATCTGAGCGGCAATCTCTTTTTGTAGCTTCTCTTGCTGCTGCTTCTCATTGAGCGCCTTACTTTTTAAACGCTGTTCTTCACGCGCTTTTTCTGCCAGCTCAGCCGCTTCATTGTCTAGCTCAATCTTGTTCTTACGGCTTTGAGCTTCTGCTTTTTTCTTACTGGTTTTGATCGCTTTAGCGTCATGCGCCTTTATCAAACCTGCGCCTAGCAGTTGGTCTTGCAGTGAGCCTGCCATATCTACTCCTGTTGTATGCGTTAATGGTATTGAGAGATTCTATCAGAGATCAGCTTAAACTCGCTCTAACCTTAGGCTTATTTAAAATGCTCAGCATCCAAAACATGATTCCAAAGATAACGACGGTTGCAATTGACCAATTAAGCAGTACATCAACCACGTCTGAGTAAGAAGGTATTTGGGTATACTGATAGGCAGTTGTTAGTACGAAGGCAACGATTTGAAAGATTAGGAAAATCTTAAACTGACGGCGACCAATGTCACGATATTGAAATAAACTAAAGCCAATAAACAACATCCAAAGACTAGAAAATAGTGTCAGCCCCAAAGACACATAAGCGAAAACGCCATCGAAGCCCGCTGCCTTAAGCCCCGAAACCACTGCGGACAAACCCACCGTCAGCGAAATAAGCTTCACAATAGACATGAGCAAAACGACCATACTAACCAGCATTGAAATGCTACCAATGACTTTCGGGCTTCTGGGCCGATCCTCCATTTCGATGTCTTTTAGCTCTGCTTCAGGAGCTGCGCTACTGTTTTCCATAATCGTTTCCTAGTCTAAAACCTTTAGTCAGTGCTTCTTGGCCAATGCGAGTGATGTTCATCAATCACAAAACGATGCCGATGTTCCATCTCATGATGATGATGGGGATGAATGTGCGGTTCTTCACCCTCCCAGCCTTCATGTTCGTGTTGATGGTGCTCATCATGATAATGAGGATGCTGATGATCCATTTCATCATGGTGGTGCTTTAATCGTTCTCGGTCGCGTTGAGGCCAGAAGTAAAAGGCCAGTATCAGCGCCACCAGGCCTACAATACTTAACCCTGTTGCTGCCCAAGACGCACTGGTTGCGCCTAACCAGCCTGCGATTGGATAACAAATCAGCCACATTAAGTGCGATAGGGCAAAGTTCGCTGAGAAAAATGCACTACGGTCCGCTTTTCGACAAGACCGCGTCACCAGCCGTCCTGAAGTCGTCATTATGATAGAAGCGGTAAAGCCAATTCCCGCCCACATTATAGACAGCATTATAAAACTTGGCTTCGTAAAGATTAGGGGAAGTAAGCTAATCAACATAAAAAGACCTGAGGTCAATACTAAGCTTCTGTCACTAAAATGGTTCTCTAATAAATAAGGCGTCAACCTCGCCGCGATTATCGCACCCAAGCCAGAAGCCGCCATGACCATGACCGTTGCTTGCTCAGTTAAACCTAACTCGCCTTGTACATAACCAACGGTGTTAACAATAACAACAGCACCAGCCGCTGAAACCACCATATAAAGCGCGATTAAACCGCGTAATCGTGGCGTCAGCAAATAAGCTTTAATTCCGAATGCAATATTGTGCCAAACACCACTAACTCGTTCTCCAATCACCGTTGCCGGTATCATCGCAAGATAAAGTAGGAAAGCAGAAATCAAAAAGCTAACGGCATTAAAAACAAACAGCGCATGAAAGCTTAAAAATAACAGTGCCAAACCTGCCAACGCAGGGCTTAACACCCGCTCAACTTCATAAGCTAATCGTGAGTAGGACAACGCTCGGGTATAGACTTTTTCGTCGGGCAGCACGTCAGGCAATACCGCTTGAAACACAGGCGTGAAGCCAGAAGATAAAACGTTCACTAAGAAAATAATCAGATACAGCAGCCAAAGCTCTTGAATCCAGAACAGACTCAACACCAATAATGCACGCCCCACATCCAACGCGACCAGCCACTCTTTGCGTGGCAATTTATGGGCTAAGCCTCCAAAAATTGGGGCAAAGATAACAAAAGCAAAAACCCTAACTGACCAAACTATGCCTAAAACCGTCGCGGCTTGAGCGCCCATAAGATCAAATGCGAGGAGCGCTAAAGCAACTTGAGTAAAGCCACTACCAATGAGTGAGGTGATTTGAGCTGCGAATAAATAGCGGAAAGTGGTGTTCTTAAACGGGGAAAGTGAGGTTGGGTCGTCGGGGGTTGTTTTACTAGGCTCAGACATCGAGGACTTTGCCTCCCTCCAAGCGTGTGCGTCGCGTCACCAAGGCATCTAGGAAGCTCGGCTCATGAGAGATAATAATCATCGCCTGTGAAAGCGACTGCAATACTTCGATTAGTCGAATGCGGGCATCTTTATCGAGCGCGTTAGAAGGTTCATCTAGCAGCAACACCTCCGGCTTCATCGCCAATACTGAGGCCAATGTTATGAGACGCTTCTCGCCACCTGAAAGCTGATGCGTGACTCGCTCTTCAAAGCCTGCCATGCCTAAGCAATCCAATACTTCCAGTGAAATAGTTTTTGCTTCTTCAGC
>CALHTA010000255.1 GCA_938038645.1 uncultured Thiotrichaceae bacterium | reverse complement strand
TCGCCATATCGGCGCAGTCATTTCGATAGAAAATGAGCGGAAAGGTTTCACTGTCTTTAATACCAAGAACCACTAAGCCGGTTAAGCGTTCTTTATCTGTCACTACATGGGAAACATCTACACCAACTCGTGCCAGTTCTTCACGAACAAATCGACCCATGTGTTCATCACCTACACGGGTGAGCATGGCAGATTTTAAACCTAAGCGCGCTGAACCGTGTGCAATGTTGGCAGAAGACCCTCCCATGTATTTGGAGAAGCTGCTCATGTCTTCAAGGCGGCTACCAATTTGGTCACCGTAAAAGTCTACAGCCGCACGACCTAAACAAATAACATCTAGTGATCTTTCAGAGGAGTTAGTTTGACTCATTTCTTCATAATCCATTCGTGGTCAGGGTGGTTCTTAAAGATCCAAATACGGTTTGGTCCTGCCATCACATTAAGATAATAAGACTCATAGCCATGCGGCACGCCCACTGGATGATAGCCACGAGGAACCATGACGACACACTTATCATCCACCGCCATGGTCTCATCAATATCTAACTCATCGGTAAAAACACGCTGGAAGCAAAAACCTTGCGAAGGGTTAAGGCGGTGATAATACGTTTCTTCAAGATAAGACTCGTCAGGGATGTTGTCAGTATCGTGCTTGTGAGGAGGGTAGCTAGACCAGTTGCCTGATGGCGTGATGACTTCAACCACTAATAGACTATCCGCGGGCTCATCTTCTGGAAGGATGTTACAGACGTGTCTAGTATTCGTGCCTTCACCTCTAACCTCTCGGCTCATATCGGATGGCTTTATCCAACGTGTTTTGTGATTTCCATGACCGGGTGCTTCGCACACTGCTAATTCCACAGCGCTGGTTGCGGTAATCGTCGAGCTCTTTCCATTCGTTGTATAGATAGCGTGTGGGGCAATTTTTTCAAACACACTCATTCGTTCGCCAACGCCAGTGAATGTTTCTTCATCGACGGTAATGTTCGCGATTCCTGAAAGCATGACTAGGCAGCGCTCTTGGTCCGAAGCTTCTAATGTTAATGTTTGTCCGGGTGTTAAGTCATAAGAAGCAAAACCGACATAGTTCCAAGACGCGTTCTCAGGCGTAATGTGGTGGTAGCGTCCATTAGCTTCCGGTTGCGGACGGCGCAGCAAAGTCATAGTGTTTCCTCTTTCGGTGGAATGGCACAAAGTGGCAGCGTTGATTATGGAATAAAAATTCCAAAAATAAAATTATTTATTTCATTCTGCGCTTGCAATGAAATATTTGTTCCATTATCTTTATGTCATCTACAAACACAGTGGATATCAAATCGCTAATCTCAGGAGGATTTCATGAATATGTTCAAAAAAGTACTGGCATCCAGTGCTATCGCTATTGCCGCATTAGGCCTAACAAGTGCAGCTTCAGTTGCTTATGCAGACGGTGAGCGTTTTGTACTCGTTAGTCACGCACCAGATTCAGATAGCTGGTGGAATACTATTAAAAACGGTCTAGCACTTGCTGGTAAGCAGGTAGGCGCAACGGTTGAATACCGTAACCCACCGACCGGTGACATCGGTGACATGGCTCGTATCATTGAGCAAGCTACTGCAAGCAAACCTGATGGAATCATCACAACAATTGCGGATATGGACGTGCTAAGCGGCCCAATCAAAGCTGCGGTTGATCAAGGTGTTCCAGTTATCATCATCAACTCTGGTACGCCAGAGCAAGCCGCTGAGTTAGGCGCGCTAATGTATGTTGGTCAGCCTGAGTATGATGCAGGTCTTGCCGCTGGTAAGCGTGCTAAGCGTGACGGCGTTGGTTCTTTCTTATGTGTAAACCACGTAATCACTAACCCAGTTGTTGCTGAGCGTTGTAAAGGTTTTGCTGATGGCCTTGGAGTAGATCTAGGTTCATCAATGATTGACTCTGGACAAGATCCAGCTGAAATCAAGAACAAAGTAAAAGCTTACTTAACAAGTAACCCTAAGACCGATGCAGTATTAACATTGGGTCCTACCAGTGCTGATCCTACCATTATCGCTCTTGAAGAAATGGGTTTAACAGGCGACATCTACTTCGGTACGTTTGACCTTGGTACTAACATTGTAAAAGGCATCAAGTCTGGCGCAATCAAGTGGGGAATCGACCAACAGCCGTTCCTACAGTCTTACCTTCCAGTTATTGTACTAGCTAACTACGCTCGTTTCGGCGTACTACCTGGTAACAACATTAACTCTGGTCCTGGTTTCGTCACAAAAGACGCACTGGGTAAAGTTGAAGAGTTTGCTGGTAAGTACCGTTAATTAGTTTCCTCCCGCCGGTCAGGAGTTCTCTTGGCCGGCACCTAGTATTAGGCCTGTTGTTGAGCACATAACGTGTGTTCGGGGCAGGTTTTTTTGTTTGTCTCAATCAAGAAGGTGATATATGGCTAGTGAATCAGCCTCCCCGGAAATGGATAATGACGAGCGCCTCAAAAAAGTTTCTCCACTGCGTAAAGCATTGATTCGTCCTGAATTGGGCGCGATCTGTGGTACCTTTTTGGTGTTTGTGTTTTTCTTTTTAGTCGCTAGTGATAGCGGAATGTTCTCACCCACAGGTGTCTTGAACTGGTCCTTGGTATCCGCTCAATTCGCAATTATCGCGGTGGGTGCTTGCCTACTGATGATAGCCGGTGAGTTTGATCTATCGGTCGGATCCATGATTGGATTCTCTGGGATTATCATCGCACTGTTTTCAATAGAGCTTGGTTGGCCAATGTGGGCTGCCATCATCTTTGCCTTCATATTATCGCTGGCGATTGGTGCTCTAAATGGTTACTTAGTTATAAAGACAGGCTTGCCTTCTTTTATAGTCACTTTGGCATTCCTATACATTCTGCGAGGTTTGACGATCTTTATCGCGATCGCAACGACTCAGAAGACTATCATTGGTGGCGTTCGTGAAGCGGCAGAGGGCGATTGGTTAGCCCCCGTTTTTGGCGGAAAAATATTCCCTGGATTCTTCCAGTGGATGGCCGATCAAGGATGGATAGAAACCTTTGAACGTGGTACCCGTAAAGGTCAGGCCGTTATTGATGGCTTGCCGATGGTTATTGTGTGGGCTATCGCCTTAGTAATCTTTGCACACATAGTATTAACCAAAACAAAATTTGGTAACTGGATATTTGCCGCAGGTGGTGATGCACAAGCAGCCACTTACGCAGGTGTTCCGGTTAACCGCGTTAAAATCCTTATGTTTATGTTCACTGCGTTCTGTGCAACCGTACTCGCTACCGCACAGGTCATGGAGTTTGGTTCAGCAGCGGC
>CALHTA010000254.1 GCA_938038645.1 uncultured Thiotrichaceae bacterium | reverse complement strand
AACCACTGAAGATCAAAGCTGGCTAGAAGTCGGCGAAATCAGCGGTGAGATAACCCGAGACTTTGCCACTGGCGACTTACCTGGCCCGGTGAGCCTTGGCATGAGCCTTACCCGCCAAATTAATGATAAGGAACAGCGGATTGTCGTCATTGGCGACAGCGATTTTATGTTGAATCAATTCATTGGCGCTGCAGGCGGGGCAAATCTAACACTCAGCAATAAATTATTCGATTGGCTAAGCAACAGTGACAAGCTGCTCGCGATTAAGCCGGCACGAGCACCAGACACAGAATTAAACATGCCGGGGAATAGTTTGAATATTCTCGCCATTGTATTTTTGATCGCTCTACCTGCGTTGCTAATTCTCATTGGCAGCTTACGCTGGTGGATTAGACGCCGAAGGTAATCGACAAATCAGAACTAAAAAAGCCCCGATATCTTGACTAGATATCGGGGCTTAATTTAAGTATCTAAGCATTTAGACCAAACTTATCGTGCGGCTAAAACACCCTTAGCACCTGCCACCTGCATCAACACTTGCTCTGGCGCAGTACCACCAATATGATTTCGCGCCGCAACCGACCCTTCCAGCGTCAGCACATCAAATACATCGCCACCAATCACATCTGAGAATTGCTGAAGTTCAGCCAGTGTCATTTCGCTAAGATCCTGCTTAGTTTCTACGCCAAACGCAACCGCCTTGCCCACGACTTCATGTGCATCGCGGAACGGCATGCCTTTAACAACAAGATAATCCGCCAAGTCTGTCGCTGTAGCAAAGCCCTGCATAGCCGCACGGCGCATGCTTTCGGGCTTAGTCTCAACATGAGGCATCATGTCTGCAAAGGCACGCAAACACCCCATCAGGGTGTCTACCGTATCAAACAGAGGCTCTTTGTCTTCTTGGTTGTCCTTATTATAAGCAAGAGGCTGACTTTTCATCAGCGTCATTAAACAGATCAAGTGCCCATAAACCCTGCCTGTTTTTCCACGTACCAACTCCGGCACGTCAGGATTTTTCTTCTGCGGCATTATGGATGAGCCAGTGCAAAAACGGTCTGGCAAATTGATGAAATCAAACTGCGCCGAGGTCCATAACACCAATTCTTCTGAAAAACGCGATAAGTGCATCATGATCAAACTAGCGGCAGACGTGAATTCAATTGCAAAGTCCCGATCGCTGACACTATCTAAGGAATTATTTGAAGGCCGATCAAAATGCAATAACTCAGCGGTAAATTGTCTATCTATCGGATAACTGGTACCTGCAAGTGCTGCTGCACCGAGTGGCATGATATTAATGCGTTTTCGGCAATCCTGGAGTCTTTCAAAATCGCGCTGTAACATTTCATACCAAGCCATCATATGGTGACCAAAGGTAATCGGCTGAGCAACCTGCAAATGGGTAAAACCTGGCAAAATCGTATGGGCTTCTTGCTCTGCAAGCTGAACCAATCCCTGCTGTAAACGGGTGACTTCTTCACTAATAAAATCGACCTGCTCACGAAGCCATAAACGGATATCAGTAGCGACTTGATCATTTCTTGATCTACCGGTGTGAAGCTTCTTTCCCGCAATACCTATGCGGCCTGTCAGCCTTGCTTCGATATTCATGTGTACATCTTCTAGCGCGATTGACCAATCAACCTCACCGGCTTCAGCTTCTTTGCGAATGGCCGCTAATCCGTCATTAATTGCCGCTAGTTCTTCAGCTGTCAGTAAGCCTACCTTATGCAACATAGCAGCATGTGCTTCTGATCCTTGGATATCTTGATTAGCGAGACGTTTATCGAAGGTTATTGAGGCTGTAAAAGCCTGTACAAATGCATCGGTGCTTTCTGAAAATCGACCGCCCCATAGTTTATTTTCAGTCTCATTAGTGCTTGTTTCTACAGTAGTTTTTGACATTTACGTTCAGCTTCCAGCAAGTAAAATATGGTTGAAGAGCTTAACATAGTGTGGAACAATAGATAAGCGTTGAGTAATCGGCGATAGGCGATAATAAAAATACGATAGCTGTAAATCTAGCCCGACCAACGCGTAGAATAAGGCGACGACCTAACAACCGATTTAATACGGTTTTAGTAGAATAATAATAATAAACCTTTGAGGACTTTTCGACATCCGGTGCCAGCAACAAGGCCTGATAAAGAAATAATAAACTATAAATGTCAGCATCCGAAACCGATACCAATAGTTTGGGCTTTTTGCCTAATCTTTGCTCTTTGAAAGCAATCCTGCGCGTCGCCGTTGCTGCCGAAGTGTTGGCAATGGTTTTAGCGTTGGCGGCTGCTGCAGAAACTTACCAAGCCTCAATGATGAAATTAGTGATGACTTCCCTGTTTGTTCAGTGGGTAGTGATCAGCTCCACCATCAGCATGTGCCTCTATAATAAATTTGGCAAAAACAAAGAAACTACGCAGATTGTTGTCATCTCTGCTGGCATCGTATCCTTCTTTACTATTTGCGCTTCAATGCTAACCATCATGGCTGATAGCTATCACAAGGTGGGCGAGGTGTTTTTCTGGGATACGCCCTTTATATTAAGAAACTTATTCATCAGCCTGGTCATTACAGCGCTAGCGCTTCGCTACTTTTATGTACAGAGTCAGCGTGATGCACATGTCGTAGCCGATACCGATGCAAAATACGATGCTTTGCAATCTCGCATGAGACCTCATTTCTTATTTAACAGCTTAAACAGTATT
>CALHTA010000253.1 GCA_938038645.1 uncultured Thiotrichaceae bacterium | reverse complement strand
GCCGCAAGTTAGACGAAGCAGAGCCGTTATTTACGAAAGGCGGTAAGTTCGAGCGCTTTTATGTGCTTTATGAAATGGTAGACACACTGTTCTACAGCCCACCAAATAAAACAGTGGGTGGACCACACGTACGTGATGCGTTAGACCTTAAGCGGGTCATGGGCTATGTGTGGATGTGTACCTTCCCGATGATGTTTATGGCCTGTTTTAATACGGGTTATCAAGCGAACCAAGCGATGCAGAGCTTGGGTATCGCGGAAATTGAAGGGCTTCGTGGCTTTTTCCTAACTGGAATTGGTTATGATCCGGGTAGTTTCTTCGCAAACTTCTTCCACGGAATGACCTATTTCATTCCAATTTATATGACGACATTTATTGTCGGTGGTATTGCGGAAGCGACCTTCTCTTTAGTGCGTGGTCATGAAGTAAACGAAGGTTTCTTTGTTACCTCTATCCTTTATTCACTGACACTACCGCCCGATATTCCTTTATGGATGGTGGGTGCTGGTATCATCTTCGGTGTGGTAATCGGTAAAGAAGTATTCGGTGGAACGGGTAAGAACTTCCTAAACCCTGCCTTAGTTGGACGTGCTTTCTTGTACTTCGCTTACCCTGCTTCTATGTCAGGTGATGCCGTTTGGACAGCGGTTGATGGTTACACCGGCGCAACAGCGCTAGGTATTGCAGCTGCAAACGGTATGGATGCGGTTCGTGAGCAATATACATGGTGGGAAGCATTCATTGGTATGGTGCCGGGTTCCATTGGTGAGACTTCAACGCTTGCGATCTTTATTGGTGGTGGTGTGCTGCTTGCAACGAGAATTGCTTCTTGGCGCATCGTGCTGGGAGTGTTCTTTGGTATGATGGCAACGGCTACGCTGTTTAACCTAATCGGCAGCGACACGAATCCAATGTTCGGTATGACATGGTGGTGGCACTTAGTGGTTGGTGGATTTGCGTTCGGTATGCTGTTTATGGCGACGGACCCAGTTACGGCCTCGATGACGAATACTGGCCGCTTCTATTATGGTTGTTTGATCGGCTTCATGACCGTGCTGATTCGTGTGGTTAATCCCGCTTTCCCAGAGGGAATCATGTTGGCTATCTTGTTCTCAAATATCTTCGCGCCAATGATTGATTACGTGGTGGTTCGTGCGAATGTTAAACGACGTGAAAGTCGCCTTCAGGGAGGTGCCTCATGATTAAAGATCTTTTAGCACTGCCTAATGATAGCCAGAAAAAGACTATCTTTATTGCGCTTGCAACGTGTTTGGTTTGTTCGGTTTTGGTTTCTGCTGCTGCGGTAGCACTTAAGCCAATGCAAGAAGCGAATAAAGCGTTCGATAAAAAGCGTAACATTTTGCAAATTGCGGGCTTAATGGAAGAGGGTAAGACAGTTGACGAACTCTTTGAGCAGATCGAGCCTAGAGTGGTTGATTTTGCAACGGGTGAGTATGTCACTGATATAGATGCAGCGACCTATGATCAACGTGCAGCGTCTAACGATCCTGCGCAAAACTTCTTGGTTGATGCAGCGGATGATGTTGCGGGCATTAAGCGACGCGCTAAGCTGGCTTCGGTTTACTTAGTCAAAGAAGGCGATGCGGTTAAGTCATACATCTTACCGATCAAGGGTTACGGTCTTTGGTCTACACTGCACGGTTTCTTAGCACTTGAAAGCGACCTTAAAACAGTGGTTGGTTTGGGTTATTACGAGCATGCTGAGACGCCTGGCTTAGGTGGCGAAGTTGACAACCCAAGCTGGAAAGCTAAGTGGGTTGGTAAGGAAGTGTTTGGCGATAACAATGAAGTCTTGATCAAAGTGGTTAAAGGCGCGGTAGATCCTGCTAGCCCTAATGCTAAGTATCAAATGGATGGTTTATCCGGTGCAACGCTAACGGCTCGCGGTGTCGAGAACATGTTGCAATACTGGTTAAGTGATCAAGGCTTTGGTCCGTACTTCAATAAAATTCGTGCAATGGGAGGCAATTAATATGAGCCCTGAAGCAAAACATAATCTTGTCGATCCATTGATCGGTAACAATCCGATCACGCTGCAAATACTGGGTATTTGTTCGGCGTTGGCCGTCACAACTTCAATGAAAACAGCGCTGTTGATGTGTGTGGCGCTGACGTTGGTATTGGCTTTTTCAAATGCCTCTATCAGTGCGATCAGAAATCATATACCAGGCAGTATTCGTATCATTGTTCAGATGACGATTATCGCCTCTTTGGTTATTGTCGTTGACCAATTGTTGAAGGCTTTTGCCTATGACACGGCTAAACAATTATCGGTATTCGTTGGTTTGATTATTACCAACTGTATCGTAATGGGGCGTGCAGAAGCTTACGCCATGAAGAACCCTCCTGGCCTAAGTTTCCTCGATGGTATCGGGAATGGTTTGGGTTACAGCTTAGTGTTGATCGTAGTTGCGTTCTTCCGTGAGTTGTTCGGTGCGGGTTCGTTAATGGGCTACCAGATTATGCCGTTAACTACTGAAGGCGGTTGGTATCAGTCCAATGGTTTATTACTCTTACCACCGAGTGCATTCTTTATTATTGGCTTAATGATCTGGGCAATTCGTGCTTGGAAGCCTGAGCAAAATGAAGCACCTGACTTTAAGATTCATGAGTCGCATGGGCACAGCACAGGAGGCGCTCACTAATGGAAGCTTATCTAAGTTTATTCGTTAAGGCAGTTTTTGTTGAAAACCTGGCGCTGTCATTCTTCTTGGGTATGTGTACCTTTTTGGCACTCTCCAAGAAAATCGAAACGGCCATCGGTTTAGGAATCGCCGTTGCGGTTGTTCAGACCATTACCGTACCGGTTAACAATCTTATCCTTAACTTTTTGTTGAAAGACAATGCCATCTTACCGGGCGTTGACCTCACTTTCCTTGGGTTGATTAGCTACATCGGCGTTATCGCTGCTATGGTACAGATTCTAGAAATGGTGCTAGATAAGTATCTACCGTCGTTATACAACGCCTTAGGTGTCTTCTTGCCTTTGATCACTGTTAACTGCGCGATCTTGGGTGGTTCTTTGTTCATGGTTGAGCGTGACTATAACTTTGGTGAGAGTGTGACTTACGGTATTTCTAGTGGAATCGGTTGGGCGCTAGCGGTTGTTGCTTTGGCAGGTGTCCGCGAAAAACTCAAGTACAGTGATGTGCCTAAAGGCCTTGAAGGCTTGGGAATTACATTCATAACGGTCGGATTAATGTCTATGGGATTCATGGCATTTTCTGGCGTACAACTCTAAGGAATTTCAATCATGGCACTCGAAATTATATTGGGTATTGTGTTGTTTACCCTTATCGTATTGGCGCTCGTATACATTATTTTGTTCGCGCGTTCAAAGTTAGTTCCTGATGGAGACGTGACGTTAACCATCAACAAAGAAAAAGAAATTAAAGTGCCCATTGGCGGTAAGCTGCTGAGCACGCTTTCTGAAAATGGCCTGTTCGTTGCCTCTGCCTGTGGCGGTGGTGGTACTTGTGCGCAATGCCGTGTGCAAATTCACGAAGGTGGTGGTTCGCTACTTCCTGTTGAAGAGGCACATGTTAACCGTAAGCAGGCTGCTGCGGGAGACCGTCTGGCTTGTCAGGTGACGGTTAAGCAAAACATGGAGATCGAAGTTCCTGAGGAAGTGTTCGGTGTTAAGCGTTGGACTTGTAAAGTCCGTTCTAACGATAACGTTGCGACCTTCATCAAAGAGCTAGTGATTGAGCTACCAGAAGGCGAAAACGTAGATTTCCGCGCAGGTGGTTACATTCAGATCGAATGCCCTCCACATGAGCTGTCTTACAAGACTTTTGATATTGACGAAGAGTATCAAGGTGATTGGGATCGCTTTAAGGTTTGGGACAATACCTCGACGGTTAAAGAAGACACGGTCCGTGCTTACTCTATGGCGAATTATCCAGAAGAGAAAGGCATCATCATGTTGAATGTGAGAATTGCTTCGCCTCCTCCTGGTAGTTCAGACATCCCTGCGGGAATCATGTCTTCTTACATCTTTAATCTTAAGCCTGGTGATGAGGTGGTTATCTCTGGTCCGTTTGGTGAGTTCTTCGCTAAAGAGACAGATGCCGAAATGGTCTTTGTGGGTGGTGGTGCTGGAATGGCGCCTATGCGTTCACACATTTTTGATCAGTTGGGGCGTCTGGCTAGTAAACGTAAGATCAGTTTCTGGTATGGCGCACGTAGTTTGCGTGAAGCATTCTATGTTGATGAGTTTGATAAGCTGGCAGCGGAGCATGACAATTTCGAATGGCATCTCGGTTTATCCGATCCTTTGCCTGAAGATAATTGGACAGGTTATACCGGTTTCATTCACAACATACTGTATGAAAACTACTTGAAGGATCACCCAGCACCGGAAGATGCGGAATACTACATGTGTGGTCCTCCAATGATGAATGTTGCAGTTATCGATATGTTGGATAACATGGGTGTTGAGGAAGATAACATTGCACTTGATGACTTTGGTGGATAAATTCATCCTTTAATAAGCTTATTGTTATTGGCTAAAAGGCGTTAACTCTTGCGAGTTAGCGCCTTTTTAGTGTCTGAGATTGGTCAATTCATTCATTTAATCAAATATAATGTAAAGTGGATTCTTATTGATGTATGCTTTGGAGAAGATTCAATATAGCGACCTATACATTAAACAGGGGAACTTGTAGTACTTGAAAAATTCTAATAATGATAATGTAGATTTACATTCAGTTAGCATAGATTTGGAGCCAGCAGATAGTGCTCGTCTCATCAATTTATCGGGTCAGCTAGATCAACACTTAAGGCAGCTAGAAACAGGCCTTAATGTTGAAATCAGCAACCGTGGTCCTCAGTTCACTATCAGTGGATTACCGGCTAACGTTAATAAAGCAACCGATTTGCTACAGCACCTTTATCAACTCACGGCAAGTGAAGAGTTAAGTCCTGAGTCGCTGCATTTACACCTCCATGAGTCCTCGAGTAAAGATGAGTCTGAGCCTAATGGCTTGGCCACTATTCGAACTAAGAAGGGGGTAATTCGTGGTCGTGGTCCAAATCAGAATCGTTATATTAGAGGCGTGCAAACACACGATTTAACCTTTGGTGTTGGTCCTGCCGGTACGGGTAAAACGTATCTAGCGGTCGCTTGTGCGGTTGAAGCGTTAGAGCGTGATGAAATTCGCCGTATTGTTTTGGTGCGTCCGGCAGTGGAAGCTGGCGAAAAGCTTGGTTTTTTGCCTGGAGACCTGTCGCAAAAAGTAGATCCTTATTTACGCCCTATGTATGATGCTTTGTTTGAAATGATGGGGTTTGAAAAAGTAAATAAGCTCATCGAAAAACAAGTAATCGAAGTAGCTCCGTTGGCATATATGCGTGGTCGTACGCTGAATGATTCGTTTATTATCATGGACGAAGCGCAAAATACGACTGTTGAGCAGATGAAAATGTTCTTAACACGTTTGGGCTTTGGTTCAACGGCGGTGGTGACAGGTGACATTACTCAGATTGATCTACCAAAGCATCAGACTTCAGGCTTAAAACATGTCATCGACATATTGCAAGGTGTTAAAGAGGTCGAGTTTTGCTTTTTTGAGTCTAAAGATGTTGTTCGTCATTCACTGGTTCAACGAATTGTAGAGGCTTACAACGAAGCTGAAGGTAAGTAATGTTTGAGCTTGAGGTACAAAACGCTAGTGATGCACCTATCCCTAGCTCTGCATGGCTTTTAGCGTGTGCTGACATTGCTTATGAGGGTGAACGTGAAGCATCCGCTGTACTACGTATAGTAAATACTGATGAGGCACAGATTTTAAATCGTGATTATAGGGACAAAGATTACGCGACTAATATACTGTCTTTCCCCTCAGATTTTAGTGAGATTCCCGAAGGCTTGTTAGATGACGCAGAGCAGGGGTATCTTGGCGATTTAGTGATTTGTGCTGAAGTCGTGGCAAAAGAAGCCAGAGAGCAAAAAAAAACGGCTGAACAGCATTGGGCTCATCTTGTGATCCATGGCATGTTGCATTTGCAAGGTCATGACCATATTACAGACCCTGAAGCTTCGGCGATGGAAGCAATCGAAATTAAGTTACTTAAAGAATTAGGAGTTCCTGACCCTTACAATGAAACAAGCGAAGGTTAAAATAAAACCACCGTCATGGTTTAAAAAATGGCTGTTAAGTAAAGTAGATTTTTCAGCGGGTAGTAGTGATGAGCTAGTCCTTAGGTTACGTGCAGCACAAAATAAAAATATCATCGCACCTAACTCACTCAGCATGATGGAAGGCGTTATTCAGGTAGATAACCTCAAAGTTCGGGATATTATGATCCCGCGTTCCCACATTCAGTCTGTGTTCCATGATGATGCGTATCATGACATTCTTAAACTTGTGCTAGAAGCAGGTCATTCACGTTATCCGGTGTTGGATAAAAACCTAGATGATGTTGAAGGCGTATTGCTAGCTAAAGACCTTCTAAAATATGTTGGAAGGGAAGACGAGTTTGATATTGATGATATTCTAAGGCCCGCTATTGTGGTGCCAGAAGGCCAAAAGCTTGAAAGCCTATTAGCTCACTTTAGGCGCAGTCGTAATCACATGGCTGTTGTTGTCGATGAGTACTCAGGTACAGCAGGCTTGGTCACTATAGAAGATGTGCTTGAACAAATTGTTGGCGAAATTGATGATGAGCATGATCACGTTGATGATAAATTAGACATCCGCAAGCATGGCAATGGTCGTTTCACGGTGCTAGCTGGCACTGAAATCGATGTATTCAATGACTACTTTAAAATGACCTTGCCTAACTCGACATTTGATACGGTCGGTGGCGTTGTTACCAATGAATTTGGAAAAATTCCAAAGCAATATGAAGAGTTAGTGATTGAAGACATGACTTTCCGTGTTTTGCGTAGTGATAGTCGAAGAATTCAATTACTTGAGATTCAAACTGCTAAGGCAGCGTAAGGAATAAAAGATGCAGGCTGCGTTTAAAAATCGCTTCTACTTATATGCGCTTCTTGCAGGCGCATTAATGGTACTGTCGTTTGCACCCTTTAAATTATTTCCGATAGCCTATCTATCACCAGCGGTTCTGTTTTATCTCATGTTAAGAGCTCGCCAACGTAACCAGATGGTTAAGTTAGGCTGGGCATTTGGGGTTGGTCTGTTCGGTGTTGGGGCCTCTTGGGTATTTCAGAGCATGCATGGCTTCGCACAGGCTCCTTTGCTGCTTGCTGGTTTCTTAACCTTCCTTTTTGTCTTAGGTTTAGCCCTACAGATTGCTTTATTTGGTTTTATAGCCTCATTTTTCACGAAAAGCTTATTAATTCTCAAGCTCCTCATTATTTACCCTTGTGCTTGGGTATTTGTGGAATGGTGCAGAGGGTGGTTATTTACTGGGTTTCCCTGGTTGTTTCTTGGTCATTCACAAACAGACACTTGGCTAACCAGCTACGTCCCCATGGGGGGTACGCTGTTGCTAAGTCTGGTTACAGCCGTGATTGCAGGTGCGGTAGTTGCCATCATATTTCCAAGTCGCACAGAACGCTTCCACCAAGTTAATTTGCCTGCGGTCAACTACGTTCGTGTGGCGGAACCTTTTTCACATTTAAATAAAGTGCTTGGTAGTCTAACGATAATACTCCTGACAGTGAGTGGATTGTATTTCGATAAACAGCTGTGGGTTGAAGAAACGGGTAAAACACTTAAGGTTAGTCTGCTACAAGCCAATATCCCTCAGGATCAGAAATGGTTGCCAGAGCAGCGTGTGCCATCTGTTGAACGTTACATGCAGATGACGCGAGAAAATTGGCAGAGTGACCTGATTGTTTGGCCTGAGACGGCTATCCCAGGTGAATTTACGCAGTTTACCGATTTTGTACTTAAACCAATGCAAGCAGAAGCACTAGAAAATAATACGAAGCTCGTGGTAGGAGGTTTTCACCAAACACCTGAAGGCCGCTTTGAAAATAGCGTCATGGTACTTGGTGACAACACTGATAAACCTGATATGTACTCTAAGCGACATTTGGTCCCCCTCGGTGAGTACATTCCGTTGTTGCAGCATCTAAGGTGGCTTGAGCGCTGGATGAGCATTCCTTACGATAATTTATCTCGTGGTACGGGAGACGGCTTAGTCAATGTGGGTGAGTATCGCGCGCAAGTCAGTATTTGTTATGAAGATGTTTTTGGCGAAGAGATGATCAGAGATCTACCAG
>CALHTA010000252.1 GCA_938038645.1 uncultured Thiotrichaceae bacterium | reverse complement strand
GCGGGTCATCAGTACCCTCGGTAACCGTGTCAGCTTCGTCACCATTTTGAATGAGTACGAAGGCCCCTAATGCTCGACGTTGTGCCGTCGATGGCGCGGCTTTACGAACATACAAGCCTCCCGTTGCTCCGTCTTGTACCTTTTTGCCAAGATCCCCAAACTGAGCTCGAGCGAACATATCGGTACGTTTAGGTACGCGGGCGACACGGGCTGCATCGATAAACGTTGTTGTCGCTTCAACACGTTTAAGCTTTTCAAACGGATGCTCGCCATCAACGAAGCGACGGTTTTTATAGCGCTGCTGATTAGAAGCATTTTTGGCAAAACCTTTCCCTAACTTCCACGCTAAACCGTGCGTATGTGAGCGAGGTTGTTGATCTAGTGGAACGAGTGGTTTGTCTGTAGCCACCGCAAAAGTGGTAGTGATGGCTGCGACTCCAAACCCGCTACCCACATATGGGTTAACTAACTCACCGTTTTCTAGTGTGGCTAAACCTGCTGCCACTGCGAGCTGATTTAAATCAACATCTGAAGTAGAAACAGAGTGCGCGCGCCCTTCATAACCCAACACGCGTAGATAATTCGCCAGCACTACGGCTGTCTCATTGGCCCGTGTGCCTGCACGCTGTTCTTGCGCGTCGGCAATCCATTCATAACCTGGCTCGTCAGCTTCAGGATCACGCGGGTATTCATAAAGGAACACGATGGCATGCGTATGGTTGTCGATCGTGGTCGGTGGTGCTTCCATCGACTCTTTCAGCTCAGCCATGATCATATCGATGCCGGCTGCTAAAGTTTTGGTTTGCTTGTTACGCAAATCATCCGCAAGTGCATCGATTCCGGGGTTTCTTATTACGTTTGCTAAATGGGCAGATTCCGGTATTTCACAGGCAGCCACCATCGATGCATCTGAAAAATATCCAAAGCCTTTGAGGTGATTAATTCGCTCAAGCAGGTCTTCTGGACACTCTGCTTTGACTTTATTCACTAAGCCGTCACGCAGCGCATCAAGCATGGATTGGTATTCATCCATGGCATTAACGATATTCTGGGGAGCTTCAGGACGTTTGAATGAAATAGGCGACATCGCAGGAATTGCCGACAGGTCGGGCATGGTTTCGCTGCGCGCTAAGCGTTCTAGAGGATATGGCCCCATATGGGTTGGGCGGTTTTTGTCTGAGAAAAAACGCATGCTTGATTCCACTCCTCTGATATTTAGTTCTGCCGACTAAGCTGCCTAAGTCGCGCTTCCATTCTACCTATAAAAAAATAAAACAAAAATAAAAGTCAACCGATCCTCAATCCCCCCGTTGTGTGCCTATCTTATCGATAAGCAGACTCATTTAAAAAACTTACAGGATCAACAAAATGAACATCAAACAGTTATTTATCGCTTCTAGCATCGCGACACTTTCAGCATTAAGCCTTACCGTTCAAGCCGCTACCTTTACTGGCCCGACTATTAGCGACACTGATGGCGACGGCACGATTACCTCTGAAGAAGTACAAGCAGCAGTTGCTGATTACTACGCTTCTCTCGTCACGCTGTACGACGTGGACTTAGATGGCGAGCTTTCAGATGAAGAAAAAGCCACGCTACGCGCTGATCGATTAGCCGAAGCGATTGCGACTTACGACACGAATGGCGACGGCGTGCTGTCTCGTGAGGAGCGCAAAGTGATCCGTGAAGAGCAACGTGCTGCGATTACCGAAGCGTTTGATACTGACGGTGATGGTGTGCTTTCTGACGCTGAAGCCGCAGTAAAACAAGAAGCGCTTGAAGGCACACGTTTAGCCGGTGCTCGTGGTAACAGAGGCAACCGCCGCGGAAACCGTAGACAAGCTAACGACGAGAACACGACAGAAGTAGCAGACACTGAAGCGGGTACCGACACTCAAGCGAGAGGTGATGGTAGCGGCAATCGTGGAAACCGTGGAAATGGCGGCGGAAACCGTGGTGGACGTCGAGGTTAAGAATTACTCCCCCTTGGCCTGGATTGCTTACCCTACCTTGTGATCCAGGTCCTTTCTAATTGCAACTGTGTTTAAAACATGATCTGATCTTGAGCCAATGAATTCACCAGCTAACCCAACGATTACTGAGTTTGATGCCGTGCCCGACACCATGGATGCGTTCTTGGCGAGTATGGAAAAACGCGCCTATAGGGTTGCCTATATCGCGCTGTCAGATCGGGATGAGGCGTTGGACGCGGTGCAGGATACAATGATGAAAATGTTTCTAAAGTATTCTGATAAGCCAAATACCGATTGGCGGCCATTGTTCTACAAGATTTTGAGTAATCGAATCACCGACTCGCATCGTAGTAACACGCTGCGAAAACGGCTCCAGATGTGGTTTACACGCGATAAAAAAGATGACGAAGGTTCTGTGGATGCTATCGACTTAATGCCCAGTCGTTTAGGTGAGCAGCCGCAGAATCAACTTCAGTCAGATCTATCAATGTCGGTATTGGATCGCTCGATTAATTCCTTACCGATGAGGCAGCAACAGGCCTTTTTATTCCGCCACTGGGAAGGCTTGAGCACTCAGGAAACGGCAAACGCTATGGGATGTTCGACGGGTAGTGTTAAAACGCATTTATCACGCGCATTAGACACCTTGAAAACGTCCCTTCAACCTCACTATGAACATTATGAATAATCCAAACAAAAGCAACGATTCACAGGATGCCTGGATCAAATCGGCGGTTAGCGAGCTGGATAGCAGCGTTGAGAACATGGATGCCATTGATGCGAGTCGCTTAAGAACGGCAAGGCAGATGGCCTATCGTGAGGCTGAAGCACAGCGTCAAAAAGGCTGGGCGTCAGGCTTTAACGACTGGCTCAATTGGAAAAGTGGTTTAACACTGGCCTGCACTATTGCAGTGGTTGCCACTATTACGCTTAATCTCAATTTAGATCAAAAGGCCCCACCTGAATTAATTGCTAAAACGACGCAACCATTTACACAAAAAGTGAAGATCGAAGAGATTCCTTTGTTGACAGCGAAAGAAGATTTAGAGTTTTATGAGTCTGTCAACTTTCTGCTCTGGCTTGAGGATAAACAGAGTCAGTCTTAACAGAGAGCCTCAGTTCAAAAACAATCGGTTATTACATGGTTCCAACAAAAGAAATAATGCTAGGGATAACACTAGCAACGCTTTGCTTACCAGTCTTCGCAGACACATTGGAAGTATCGGAGGATAAGCAAGCCATGGAGTTTTTGTCATTCCTAGCCTTTATCGGCAGTGTGACTGAAATGGAATCAGCCGGAATAGATGTTGATCAGTTGTTAACTGAGCCATCTGAAGAAACAACAGAATCTACTGAGTAGAGGGTAGACACCATGAACAGGAAAATTATTGTTGCTATGCTTTTATTTAGCTTATTGGCGTTTTCAGGCAAGTTATTTGCTGATGAAACAGCCCCTAGCTGGTCAGAACTCGATGCCAATCAGCAGTCCGCATTATCAATTTTAGAGTCAAGATGGGATCAGCTTCCTGTATTGCAAAGATTGAATGTATTGCGCGGATTGGCTAAATGGAGCGAGATGTCGGACGAAGAATTAGCAAAAGCTGAAGAACGTTACAAGAAATGGCAAGGTATGTCAGAAGAAAATCGTGAGTCTGTGCAGCAACAATTCAACACGTTTCAAAAGATGCCGAAAGAGAAGAAGAGCAAGTTAATCGAGCGCTATCAATCGTTTAAGAAGATGCCAAAGGAACAGAAGCAGAAGCTGGTGGAAGAATATCGAGCGGCGCAAAAGCGTGCGAAAGATGAAGCCGACCAGCAACGAGCGGCTAAAAACAATCAAGCGTCTTCTGAGAACAAACAATCTAAATCTACTAAGAAACAAAGCGAGCCGTCTCGACAAGAGCCGTCCAGCCAAGAAAGGCAAGGCAGTAATGACCATGGCAGTAAAGGCGGTAGCAACGGCGGTGGCGGTAGTGGCGGTAGTAAATCCGGAGGGAAGAAATAATTAGCCCAACCTTTCCGCCACTAAAATTCAAACATTCATGG
>CALHTA010000251.1 GCA_938038645.1 uncultured Thiotrichaceae bacterium | reverse complement strand
AGTACTTCTACACCAGCTTCTTCATTTCTCTTGGCAGCGACAGCATCTAGCGCCCCATAGACTACGCTTTCAGCGATAGATTTTTTACCATCTTTCATAATGGTATTTACAAACTTTGCTAATAATTCACTTCCAAATTTCGGATCTGGCAGAATTATACGTTTGGGGACTTCTCTTCTTCTAGGCATTACTATTATTCTCGCTTAAAAAATCTATCTATTAACTGTCTTGGACGCTATTAGCTTTTCGGACGCTTTGCGCCGTACTTAGAACGACCCTGCTTACGGCTCTGTACACCCTGTGTATCTAAACTTCCACGCACAACGTGATAGCGAACACCAGGTAAATCCTTTACACGACCACCGCGGATAAGTACTACCGAGTGCTCCTGTAAATTGTGGCCTTCACCACCTATATAACTACTTACTTCGAAGCCATTCGTTAAACGAACACGAGCAACTTTACGTAGTGCTGAGTTAGGCTTTTTAGGTGTAGTGGTATAAACACGCGTACATACACCACGCTTCTGAGGACATGCTTCCAATGCTGGAACATTACTCTTTTCTGGTTTGCGTGTACGTGGTTTGCGTACCAACTGGTTAATCGTTGCCATCGAAAAAAACTCTCCTGATATCTAAGGGAACTTTGCTAAATATCAAAGCCCCACAAGTACAACAGACTTTTAATAAGCCCATTGAAGGCGCGAAATTCTATGCTTACCGTCAAACGGTGTCAAGCTTGGCGCATAGAATATTGGAGTTTTTAACCCACTCACGCCACAAATTAATAAATCAATAAATTACTGAACGCTAGAATGACTCTTTTATATCTCTATAGGAGTCACATCGATTTCGATAGGCTCTGCAGATGCAGTACTGTCGACCTCGAATACTGGCGCAGGAATTGACCCTAAACCAACCGGACCTCTTGAGAATCCACCTGCTCTTTCTTCCTTTCTAGCCATGTGATGCGCAAGTCCAGTACCGGCTGGAATCAAACGTCCAACAATTACGTTCTCTTTCAGACCACGCAGATCATCTGCCGCACCTTTAACCGCAGCTTCAGTCAATACACGTGTTGTTTCCTGGAAGGACGCGGCCGAAATAAACGAGTCAGTAACAAGCGAAGCTTTCGTAATACCAAGCAGTAAACGATCGAAGATTGAAGGTAACTTTCCTTCAGCCTCAAGATTGTCGTTAACTTCTTTAACATGACGATAATCAAGCTGCTCACCCTTCAAGAACGGACTATCTCCTGACTCGGTAATTAGCACCTTACGCATCATCTGTCTTGAGATAATTTCAATGTGCTTATCGTTGATCTTTACACCTTGAAGACGGTAAACCTCTTGAATCTCTTTAACTAGGTATTCAGCCAATCGAGCTGGGCCAAGCAAACGCAAGATATCGTGAGAACTTGGCTCACCACCAGCAATCATCTCACCTTTTTCTACTTTCGCTCCCTCAAATACATCTAGGTTGCGCCACTTCGGAATAAGGATCTCATACCCTTCTCCATCATCAGCCGTCAACACTAAACGCTTCTTACCTTTAGTCTCCTTACCCCAAGACACTGTTCCAGAGATCTCAGCTAGAATTGCTGCATTCTTAGGCTTACGCGCTTCGAACAAATCAGCAACACGCGGCAGACCACCCGTAATATCACGAGTCTTTGAAGACTCCTGAGGGAGACGAGCGATAACATCACCAACCTGCACCATATCGCCGTTGGCCAAGCCAATGATTGCACCACTGGCCATCGGGTACTGTACCGGAATACGGGTATTATCGAAGAACATGCTGTCGCCGTTCTCATCTAACAAACGCAACATTGGGTTAAGGTCTTTTGCACCCGCTCCACGACTAGCAGGATCAGTAACCACCGTTGAACTCAGGCCAGTCATCTCATCTATCTGAGTATTGATTGTTGCGCCATCAAGGAAATCAACGAAGTCTAATTGACCCGTTACTTCAGATACGATTGGATAAGTATGCGGATCCCAGTTAGCAACTATTTGACCTCGAGTTACTTCATCACCCTCAGCCACAGTGATAACCGCACCATAGACAACCTTATAACGCTCACGCTCACGACCGTGATCATCTTCGACACTCAACTCACCAGAACGCGATACAGCAACAAGGTTGTTATCCTTGTTAGTAACTGTTTTTACATTGGTTAATCGAATCTTACCTGATGACTTAACCATGATATTGCTATCAGCAGCAGAACGACTTGCAGCACCACCGATATGGAAAGTACGCATTGTCAACTGAGTACCAGGCTCACCAATAGATTGAGCTGCTACTACACCGACAGCCTCACCTTGATTAACTAGGTGACCACGACCTAAGTCACGACCGTAACAATGAGCACATACCCCATGATCTGCTTCACAGGTGATTGCCGATCTTACGATCATTTCATCCACACCAAGATCTTCAAGGCTGTTCGTCCAGTCTTCATCCATTAATGTATTAGCAGGGATAACCACTTCGTCTTTTGCATTTACAACATCAATTGCCGTGACACGACCCAAGACGCGCTGACTCAACGGCTCTACAACGTCACCACCATCAATGATCGGCTTCATTGTAAGACCAGCACTCGTCCCACAATCATGACTTGTTACAACCATGTCTTGCGCCACGTCAACCAAACGACGCGTTAAGTAACCCGAGTTAGCTGTCTTAAGTGCTGTATCCGCTAGACCCTTACGAGCTCCGTGAGTAGAGATGAAGTACTGAAGTACGTTTAGTCCTTCACGGAAGTTAGAGGTGATCGGCGTTTCGATGATTGAGCCATCCGGCTTTGCCATCAAACCACGCATACCCGCCAACTGTCTGATCTGCGCGGCAGAACCACGAGCTCCAGAATCGGCCATCATGTAAACAGAGTTGAATGAATCTTGCTCTTCCTGCTCACCCTTAGCATTAGTAACCGTTTCTTTACCCAAACCATCCATCATTGCCTTAGCAACTTTGTCATTGGTCCGAGCCCAGATATCAACAACCTTGTTGTATCTTTCACCTTGCGTTACCAAACCAGATGCATACTGATCTTGAATCTCTTTTACATCTTCTTCTGCACGAGCAAGGATCGTTACTTTATCGTCTGGAATTGCCATATCATTCGCACAGAATGACATACCAGCAATCGTTGCATAACGGTAACCCGTATACATTAGCTGATCCGCAAAGATAACGGTCTCTTTCAAACCAACACTACGATAAGCTTCGTTGATTAAGTTTGAGATAGACTTCTTCTTCAATACGCGATTTAGCAAGTCGAATGGCATTCCTGGCGGCAACACCGTGCTAAGAATCGCACGCCCAACCGTGGTATCCACAACACGAGTATCATGTACAACCTCACCATCATCACCAATAGAAGTGTCTTTAATACGAACTTTGACCTTGGCGTGCAATGATGCGATGCCCGTTTCATAGGCCCTCAAGGCTTCATTGGTCGAGGCCAAAATCATGCCTTCGCCTTTCGCATTGATATTCTCACGACTCATGTAGTACAAACCAAGAACGATATCCTGAGAAGGTACAATGATAGGCTCACCGTTAGCAGGTGAAAGCACATTATTTGTCGCCATCATCAACACACGCGCTTCCATTTGCGCTTCAAGCGACAATGGAACGTGAACAGCCATTTGGTCACCATCGAAGTCAGCGTTGAATGCTGTACAGACCAATGGATGCAATTGGATTGCCTTACCTTCGATTAGGACTGGCTCAAACGCCTGAATACCCAAACGGTGAAGTGTTGGTGCACGGTTAAGCATCACTGGATGCTCACGGATAATGTCCGCAAGAATATCCCAGACTTCAGAAGTCTCGCGCTCAACTAATTTCTTAGCCGCCTTAACCGTTGTTGCTAGACCAAGACGCTGCAACTTACCAAAGATAAACGGCTTGAATAATTCAAGTGCCATTTTCTTAGGGAGACCACACTGATGTAGGCGTAATGTTGGTCCAACTACGATTACTGAACGACCAGAATAGTCAACACGCTTACCCAATAGGTTCTGACGGAAACGACCTTGCTTACCTTTGATCATGTCAGCCAAAGATTTCAATGGACGACGATTTGACCCAGTGATTGCACGACCGCGACGACCGTTATCTAACAGTGCATCGACAGACTCTTGCAACATACGCTTTTCGTTACGCACGATGATATCTGGAGCATTTAGATCCAACAAACGACGCAGACGGTTATTACGGTTGATAACACGACGGTATAAATCATTTAGATCAGAGGTTGCAAAACGACCACCATCCAAAGGAACTAACGGACGAAGATCTGGCGGTAGAACCGGCAGTATCGTAAGGATCATCCATTCTGGCTTGTTGTTTGATTCAATGAATGCTTCCATTAACTTCAAACGCTTACCGATACGCTTAAGCTTAGTCTCTGAGTTCGTCCCAGCGGCTTCTTCACGCATCTTAGTGATTTCGTCTTCCAACACAACAGAACGAAGCATAGACAGTACTGCCTCTGCACCCATTCCAGCGTCAAACTCTTCACCGAACTCTTCTACTGCTTCAAGGTAAGCCTCATCACTTAATAGTGAGCCCTTCTCTAACGTAGTCATACCTGGATCAACAACAACATAGGCTTCAAAATAAAGCACACGCTCAATATCACGCAGCGTCATATCTAAG